>CAYYSW010000072.1:0-10800 GCA_964474395.1 uncultured Halobacteriales archaeon | reverse complement strand
GAGAACTCGTCGAGTACGACGACACCGACGAGATATTCGAGAACCCCGAGAGCCAGCGCGTCGAGGACTACATCAGCGGCAAGTTCGGGTGAGCCTCGATGCCCGAACGAAAGGTCCAGCTGAAGGGCGGTTCGACGTTCACCGTCTCGCTGCCGAAGGAGTGGGCGCTCGAACAGGGCGTCGAGGCCGGCATGCACCTCTCGGTCCACCCGCTTCGCACCGGTGAGCTGCTCGTCACCGTCGACGGCGAGGGCGTCCGTCGGGTTCCGACCGTCGACGCCGACGGGACCGGGGCCGCGACCGTCGAGCGGGTGGCCGACGCGCTCTACTGTGACGGCGCCGAGGAGTTCGTCTTCCAGTACGCGGAGGCCGTCCCGTCGGACCACCGGCGCGCGGCCCGAGAGGTCGCCGGCGAGCGCTTCGGACTCGAGGTCGCCCGCCGCTCGGAAGGCGAACTACGCTTTCGGACGCTCCTCGACGCGGGTCGGCTCTCGGTCGACGAGGTCGTCGGCCGGATGCTGTCCTCGGCGCTCTCGTTGCACCGGCACGCGACGGCGGCGTTCGTCGACGGCGAGGGCGGTGAGGAGGGGCCCCTCGCGGACCGCCGGCGGGAGTGTCACGCCCAGCGCGCGCTCGTCGAACGCTACTTCGGGAGCGTACTCGACGACCGGACCCGCCTCGACGACCACGACCGGACCCTGCGCTCGATGTGCGACGTCGCCGGCCTCGCTCGGGAACTCGACGAGGTGGCGGCGGCCGCCGAACGCCTCGCGGGCGCTGGCGAGGGCACCGTCCAGTCCGCCGACTGGCGGCGGGCGTTCGACGACGCGGCACGAGAGGCGCGGAGCGCGGTCGAGACGGCCGTCGAGGGAACGCTCGACGACCGGGGGCCGCGGGCCGCCCGCGACGCCCTCGACGACGGTACCGACCTCCGGGCGGCCGTCGATGCTCTCGACGACCGGATCGACCCGGACGCCGGGGGTGTCGCGGACGCGGCCCGGGCGACGGCGGCGCTTCGCCGGACGGTCGACGCGACGGAGGCAATCGCCACCGTCGGCGTCGGGTCGGCCGCCCGGTGACCCCGGTTCCGCCTCAGGCGAAGACGTACTCCTCCCGGCGGCCCACGCCCGATTCGCGGGAGGGGGCTGTCGTCAGCCCGGCGACGTCCGCGCGGAGCCGATCGGCGTACTCGAGGCGTATCTTCCGGGCCTCCGACTCGCGGAGGGTCCCCGGGCCGCGGAGCTGTTCGGATATCGGCCAGTAGGCCGAGGGGTCGAACCCGAACGACGCGAGGTAGTCGCGCACGCGCTCGGAGCCGAGTCCCCACCGGACGGCCTCGTCGCTGAGGTCACACACGTCCGGGAACTCGGGGACGACGATGCGGTCGGCGTGGACCCCGACGTCCGCCAGCTCGCCGACCTCGACGTGCTTCCAGCCGGTCTCTTCGACGAGCCGGGCGACGTCGGTCGCGAGCCGGACCACCTGGCTCGGCAGGGCGGCGTCCGGGGCGCGCCACTCGACGGTCGGCTGGCACTGGCGCAGGCGCACGGGGTTCAACACCGCGTCCTCCGGGACGAACTGCTCGCGGACGTCCGCCTCGGGGACGCCGCGCTCGACGGCGAGGTCGACGAACCGCTCGAAGGCCGCCTCGACGCGACCCTCCCATTCCGAGACGCTCTTCGGGTACGGCCAGAGGCCACAGAACGCCTCGAAGTCGGGACCGCAGCCCCGGCGGTAGGCGTCCGCCCGCGAGCAGTGGAGCTCGCGCCGGCCGAGGTAGTACGGCGAGGAGCTCAACAGGGCGAGCGCCGGGTCGAGCGCCGTCAGGAGCGTCAGCTGGCGCCTGACGTCCCCCTGCTGGACGTGGACGTGCGTCCCGGCGCAGTTCTTGGCGCTCTCGATGCCGTCGCCGTAGACGGTCTCGAACAGTCGGCCGCGCTCGGTGGTCGCCGGCGGCGCGGCGCGCGTGAGGGGGGTTCCGAGGGGGACAAGCCGCTTGCCCGCGCGGTCGGCCGCCCGGATGGCGGCCCGGAGGGTCGCCTGCAGGTCCCGTCTGAGCGCGGCCCCGCTCTCGTGTGGGTCCGTCCGCACCTCGACCATCGGACCGACGAACTCGGGGTCGATACGCTCGTGTGCGTCGGCGATGTCGCGGCCGTCGCACAGCCGGCCGCGCTCGTCGACGACCCAGAACTCCACCTCGATTCCAGTGTTCATGATGTGTACCCGGTGGGGGGTTCCGTGCCCCCTGGGGTGATCTCGAATTTGCCGGTAGCGGAACTAAGCTCCCGGCTTGCGCACCCCGGGACGCCCGACGAGGCCCTCGACTTCGGCCGCTAGCGGGCGTATATCCGCGGTGGCGGGTCGGCAGCTGGAGCGGGTCCTGGGGGCACCACGCCTATATCGTGCCCACTCGTCGCCCCGACACATATGCCCGACACCGAGGAGACCCGCGTCGCCCTCGTCGACGCCTTCACCGACGAACCGCTCGCGGGCAACGTCGCCGGCCTCGTCCCCGACGCCGAGGGACTCGACACCGGCCAGATGCAGGCGGTCGCCCGCGAACTCAACGCCAGCGAGACGGCCTTCCTCACGGACAGCGAGGAGGCCGACCGCCGGCTCCGCTACTTCACGCCGGCGACCGAGGTGGACCTCTGCGGGCACGCCACGATAGCCGCCCACGCCTACCTCCACCACGCCGGGGAGCTCGAAGCCGGCACCCACACGCTGGCGACGAACGTCGGCGTCCTCGACATCGAGGTCGAACCCGACGGGACGGTGTGGATGACGCAGGCCCCAGCGGAGCTCCACGAGGCCGACGTCACTCACGAGGACGCGGCCGCCGCCCTCGGCATCGACCTCGACGCGCTGGAGGACGTCAGCGAGGACCTGCCGCTGGCATGGTCCTCGACGGGCCTGCCCTTCCTCGTCGTCCCCGTCGGGTTCCTCGAACCGCTTGGGGACGCCGACCCGGACATGGCCGCCGTCGAGTCGCTCTGCGAGGAGGTGAACGCGACGGGCGTCTACGCCTTCACCTTCGACGCCATCGACCCCGACGCGACGCTCCACGGGCGGATGTTCGCGCCCGGCGCGGGCGTCCCCGAGGACCCCGTCACCGGGACGGCCAGCGGCGCCGTCGCCGCGTACCTGCGGGAGTACGGGGCGTTCGGCGCCGAGGGGGTCCCCGAGGAGATGGTCTTCGAGCAGGGGCACTTCGTCGACCGACCCGGGCAGGTCCACGTCCGGGCGAGCGAGGAGATACGCGTCGGCGGGCGGGCGGTCGTCTCCCTCGACGGCCGTCTCGCGGTTCCCGCGAGCGACGGCGGGGAGATACTCGAACCCTGAGGGCACCCGCGGGCGACGGAGCGCCCGACTGCGGCGCGATACGGCGTCTCAGCGCCCGTGTGGGGTGTTCCCACGGAATGCAGCGACTGCACGGTTAGGAAAGTTCTTTATCGAGGTCCGTGTTCCCTTCCGGTACGCAATGGCTGTACTCTGGCTGGACGACGTCGGGTCCGAGGACCTCGGCGCCGTCGGTGGGAAGGGTGCCTCGCTCGGTGAGCTGACGGGCGCGGGCCTGCCCGTGCCTCCGGGATTCGTCGTATCGGCGGGGACGTACCGTTCGTTCATCGAGGACACCGGAATCGACGAGGAGCTCTTCACCGCCGTCGACGTGGACTCGGACGACTCCAGCGCGCTGGCCGCGGCGTCCAACCGCGCCGAGGAACTCATCCTCGGGACGGAGATGCCCGAGCACATCCGCGAGGAGATACTGGCGGCCTACGACGACCTCGGCGACGGGAAGGCGTTCGTCGCGGTCCGCTCCTCGGCGACCGCCGAGGACCTGCCCGACGCGAGCTTCGCCGGGCAGCAGGAGACGTTCCTCAACATCACCCGCGAGGATCTCGTGGACCGCGTCAAGGAGTGCTGGGCGTCGCTGTTCACCCAGCGGGCCATCTACTACCGCGAACAGCAGGGCTTCGACCACGAGAAGGTCGACATCGCCGTCGTCGTCCAACAGATGGTCGACGCCGAGAAGTCCGGCGTGATGTTCACGAGTCACCCCTCGACGGGCGCCCCGGAGATCATCATCGAGGCCGCGTGGGGGCTCGGGGAGGCGGTCGTCTCCGGCGCCGTCTCGCCGGACAACTACGTCGTCGACCGGGAGACCGCGGAGCCAGAGGAGGTGACCGTCGCCGACAAGAAGGTGATGATGGAGAAGGACCTGGAGACGGGCAAGACCGTCCAGATCGACGTTCCCGACGACAAGCGGACCCAGCAGGTCCTCGACGGCGACGAGATGGCGCGTCTCGTCGCCCTCGGCCGGGAGGTCGAGGACCACTACGGCACGCCCCAGGACGTCGAGTGGGCAATCTACGACGACGAGGTGTACATGCTCCAGTCGCGGCCCATCACGACCATCAACGAGGACGCGGCACAGGGACAGTCGAACGCCGGCACGGCCAACACCGACGGGAGCGGCGTCCAGCAGACTGACGACGAGGTGCTCCTGAAGGGCCTCGGCGCCAGCCCCGGTATCGCCAGCGGCAAGGTCCGCATCGTCGACAAACTCGACCAGCTCGACAAGGTCGCCGAGGGCGACATCATCGTCACCGCGATGACGACCCCCGACATGGTGCCCGCGATGAAGCGCGCCGCCGGTATCATCACCGACGAAGGGGGGATGACCTCCCACGCGGCCATCGTCTCGCGGGAACTCGGCGTCCCCGCCGTCGTCGGGTCCAGTCGGGCGACACAGGAACTGGCGGACGGCCAGCTCGTCACCATCGACGGGGACAAGGGGACCATCCGGAGCGGCAAGGCCGCGAAGGAAGAAGAGGAGAGCGACCCCCTCGACGACGTTCGCCCGCAGAACCCCGTCAAGCCCATGACGGCCACCGAGGTGAAGGTGAACGTCTCCATCCCGGAGGCCGCCCACCGCGCCGCCGTCACGGGTGCCGACGGCGTCGGCCTGCTCCGCGTCGAGCACATGATCCTCTCGACGAACAAGACGCCCGAGCGCTACATCCGCGACCACGGCGAGGACGAGTACGTCGAGGAGATCGTCCAGGGCGTCCGCGGCGTCGCCGACGAGTTCTACCCGCGACCGGTGCGCGTGCGCACCCTCGACGCCCCGACCGACGAGTTCCGCCAGCTGCAGGGCGGCGAGGACGAACCCGTCGAGCACAACCCCATGCTCGGCCACCGGGGCATCCGCCGCTCGCTCGACGCGCCCGAGGTGTTCAAACACGAACTGGAGGCGTTCCGCCGCCTCTACGACATGGGCTACGACAACGTCGAGATCATGTTCCCGCTCGTCAACGACGCCGAGGACGTCATCCGGGCGCGCAACCTGATGGAGGAGGTCGGCATCGACCCCGAGAAGCGCTCGTGGGGCATCATGGTCGAGACGCCCGCCAGCGCACTGGGCGTCGAGGAGATGGCCGCCGAGGGCATCGACTTCGCTTCCTTCGGGACGAACGACCTCACGCAGTACACCCTCGCCGTCGACCGGAACAACGAGCACGTCGCCGACCGCTTCGACGAGCTCCACCCGTCGGTGCTGAAACTCATCGGCGACACCATCGAGACCTGTCGCGAACACGACGTCGCGACGAGCATCTGCGGACAGGCCGGCTCGAAGCCCAAGATGGTACAGTACCTCGTCAACGAGGGCATCTCCTCTATCTCCGCGAACATCGACGCGGTCCGCGACGTCCAACACGAGGTCAAGCGCGTCGAGCAGAAGCTCATCCTCGATTCGGTCCGGTAGACCACCGCCGCCGGGAACCGAAGCCACGACACTTTTCTTTCGCGCCGTCGCACGCCGGAGCATGCGAGCGCTCGCCGCCGTCGCCCTCGTCCTGTTGCTCGTCGTCGCCGGCTGTGGCACTCCCGGTGGTACCGGGACGCCGACCGGGGCAACCGACGCGCCGACGGCCACCGACACCGCGACGAGTACCGCCACGCCGACCGCCGGGAACGGCTCGGGGGCGTCGATAGCCGGCATCGAGGACGGCGAACTGACCGACGCGGCCGCGCTGGCGCGCGCTCACCGGCGGGCGCTCGTGAACGACAGCTTCGAGACGCGACTGGTCGTCAACGCCACCGAACGGGTCCCCACGGGGGGGAACACCACCGCGGTCGTGAACACCTCGACGCTCCAGCAGGTCGTCGCCGAGGCGAGCGCCCGGCCCTACCAGTACCGCCTGCGGAACCGCGCGCTCGGCACGCAGTTCGACGTCTGGGCGAACGATTCGCTGCAGGTGACCCGCGCGATGCAGGGCGGGTCGGTCTACCAGTACCAGTTCGGCGACCCCCAGTCCCCGGCGTCCGTGACCGGAAGCACCCTCGTCCGGTCGTACCTCTCGCTCGGTGAGTACACCGTGGTCAACCGGACCACCAGCGAGGGCACGACGCTCGTCACGCTGCGGGCCGACGAACTCGCCCCCGAGGAGACCGACGGCCTGTTCGTCAGGCGCTCCGAGAACGTCTCGAACTACGTCTCGACGGTCGTCGTCGACGGGGAGGGACGGGTCCGCTCGCTCGACGTGCGGGCCGAGTACACCGTCGACGGCGAGGCGGGCGGCGTGGACGTCTCCTACGACGTCGTCCGGCTCGGCGGCGTCGCCACGCAGCGGCCCGACTGGGTGGCGACGGCCCTCGACCGGCGCGCCGGGCAGGACAACGCGAGCGGGTAGCGAGCGCGCGACACAACGCAACGGCTAAAGCGCCCTGTCCGATACGAGGGGTCATGCAGCGGGCCGAACCGCAGGACTTCGCTCGCGTCCTCTCGTCGATGTGTACCGAGCCACACCCGGAGGCCCGCGCGGCCGCCGAGCGCTTCCTCGCGACGAACCCCGGCGACCCCGGCACCTACGAGACGGTCGCCGCCCTCGAACGCGAGGCCGTCTCCCTGCTCGGGGAGGTCACGCGGCTGGCGGACCCCGCCGGCTACGTCACCTCGGGGGGGACGGAGGCGAACATCCAGGCGGTCCGCATCGCCCGCAACCGCGCTCGCGGCCGGACCGACGACCCGAACGTGGTCGTCCCCGAGAGCGCCCACTTCTCGTTCACCAAGGCGGCCGACGTCCTCGGCGTCGAACTCCGGCGCGCGCCCCTCGACGACTACCGGGCGGACGTCGATGCCGTGACGGAACTCGTCGATGCCGACACGGTCTGTGTCGTCGGCGTCGCCGGGTCCACGGAGTACGGCCGCGTCGACCCCATCGCGGCCCTCGCGGACGTCGCCCACGACGTCGGCGCTCTGTTCCACGTCGACGCGGCGTGGGGCGGGTTCGCCCTGCCCTTCTCGGGGCACGACTGGGACTTCGCGGACGCGCCGGCCGACACGATGACAGTCGACCCGCACAAGCTCGGGCAGGCGGCCGTCCCCGCGGGCGGGTTGCTGGCGCGCTCGCCGACCCTGCTCGACCACCTCGCCGTCGACACGCCGTACCTCGAATCGACCTCGCAGGTGACGCTGACGGGCACGCGGTCGGGCGCGGGCGTCGCCAGCAGCGTCGCCGCGATGGAGGCGCTGTGGCCCGACGGCTACCGCGCGGAGTACCAGCGGGCGATGACCCTCGCGGAGTGGTTCGCCGGCGAACTCGCGGGGCGGGGGTACGACGTCGTCGACCCGACCCTCCCGCTGGTGGCCGCCGACCTGCCCGCCGGCCGCATCGAGGACCTGCGCGCTCTCGGCTGGCGCGTCTCGAAGACCGGCACGGGCGAGGCCCGGTTCGTCGTCATGCCCCACGTGACGCGGGGGGCCCTGCAGTCGTTCCTCGGGGACCTCGACGCCGCCCGCTGACCGTGTGGATACACCTGTAGACGCCGCTGAAACTGCTGGCTACACACGTTTTGCACAAGGTTTACTCGCTGTCCCGGACAGGTTCGGACGTAACTCGTGTCCGTACTCGTCGCGCTCCTGGAAATCGCGCAGCTCCTCCAGGCGGGCCTCCTGCATGCCCTCGAGACCGCCGTCAAGACCGCGACGGGTCCCGCCGGACTCCTGCTCATCGCCGCCTACTCGTTTCTCATCGCCATCGTCCTCCCCCTCCCGAGCGAGGTCGTCCTCGTGGCGCCTCTGGAGCTGGGCCTGTCGTACCCCGCGAAGATGGCACTCATCATCCTCGTCAGTGCGACGGGCAAGGCCGCCGGGAGCGTCGTCGCGCTGAAACTCGGCAACGAGGCCAAGGAGTCCGGGCCGGTCATCCGGCTCCTCCGCCGGTCGCGCTTCGACGTGGTGGCCGCCTCCGAGCGGAAGACCGTCGAGATCGCACGCCAGTACGGCTACATCGGGCTCGCGCTCGCGCTCTGCGTCCCCGGTTTCCCCGACACCCTCTCCATCTACGCCTTCTCGGTCCTCGAGAAGGACTACGTGAAGTTCGCCGCCGCGACGTTCTTCGGGAGCGCCGGCCGCCTCGTGCTCTGGCTGACCGTCTGGAAGGGGCTGGTCGCGCTCTTCCCGCTGTTCGTCTGACCGCCGCTGGGTTTTTACTCCGACGACGGGTACGGGCCGGCGTGACTCGCGCAGCGCGGTTCCGCTCTCGCTCCCGGCTCCGGCGTTCGGGTTCGATGCGCATGGAGCCGTCGCCCCGCCGGTGAATCGCCGCCGCGGGTGGCCCTCATACGGCCGATCGGCGGCGTGAACCCGCCGCCTCGTTCTGTATCGCTAGTCGACCGCACGGACACCACATATGCACATCGAACTCGAACACCGAGAACCGGCGGGCTTTAGGCCCGCAGGGGAGGCATCGCTAGTATGAGCCACGACGACTTCCCGACCGACGAGACGGCGGTCGTGACCTGCGGGTTGCCCTACGCCAACGGCGACCTGCACATCGGCCACCTCCGGGGGAACATCGGCGCGGACGTCTACGCCCGCGCGCTCCGGCGCCTCGGCCAGAAGGCGGCCTACGTCTGTGGGTCGGACATGCACGGCACGCCCATCGCGGTCAACGCGGACAAGGAGGGCATCGACCCCGAGGAGTTCGCGCTCCGCTACCACGAACAGTACAAGGAGACCTTCGACGGCTTCGACGTCGACTTCCAGAACTACGGTCACACCCGCGAGCCCTCGAACGTCGAACTCACGCAGGAGATCGTCCGCACGCTGGAGGACGGCGGCCACATCATCGAGAAGGAGATACAGGTCGCCTGGGACCCGGCCGAGGACCAGCCGCTGCCCGACCGGTACGTCGAGGGCACCTGTCCGTACTGCGGGGAGAAGGCCCGCGGCGACGAGTGCGACGAGGGCTGTGGTCGCCACCTCGAACCCGGCGAGGTCGAGGACCCGACGAGCGTCATCACTGGCAACCCCGCAGAGTACCGCGAGCGGACGCACAAGTTCTTCCGGCTCTCGGACTTCCAGGAGTACCTCCAGGAGTTCATCGACCGGCTGGAGGGGACCGACAACGCCCGCAACCAGCCCCGCGAGTGGATAGAGGGGGAGCTGAAAGACTGGTGTATCACCCGCGACCTCGACTGGGGTATCGACTACCCCGACGAGGAGGTCGACCTCGTGTTGTACGTCTGGGTCGACGCCCCTATCGAGTACATCGCCTCGACGAAGGACTACTCCGAGCGGGTCGGCGAGGACGAATACGACTGGGAGTCCGTCTGGAAGGACGAGAGCGGGGAGATCGTCCACGTCATCGGCCCGGACATCATCCAGCACCACACGGTCTTCTGGCCGGCGATGCTGAAGGGCGCGGGCTACAACGAACCGCGCGCCGTCATGGCCAGCGGGTTCGTCACGCTGCGCGGTAAGGGCTTCTCGACGTCCCGGAACCGCGCGGTGTGGGCCCAGGAGTACCTGGAGGAGGGGTTCGCCCCGGACCTCCTGCGACATTACCTCGCGACCAACAGCGGGTTCCAGCAGGACCTCGACTTCTCGTGGGGCCGGTTCCAAGAGCGGGTCAACAGCGAACTGGTCGGCACGCTCGGGAACTTCGTCTACCGGTCGCTGCTGTTCGCCCACCGGGAGTACGAGGGGACGCCCGAAGCGGAGGTCAGCGAGGAGGTGCGCCACCGCATCGAGGCCGCCGTCGACGACTTCGCCGCGGGCGTCAACGACTACTCGGTCCGGGAGGCGGGCAACGCGGCCATCGACCTCGCGCGCTTCGGCAACGAGTACATCCAGCGCAACGAACCCTGGAAGCTCACCGACGAGGACCCGGAGGCTGCCGCACAGGTCATCCGCGACTGCGTGCAGGTCGCGAAGGCCATCGCCGTGCTGTTCCAGCCCATCGCGCCGGCCACGGCCGAACGGCTCTGGACCCAGCTCGGCGAGTCGGGCAGCGTCCACGAGACGACCGTCGAGGCGGCCGTCGAGGCGCCCCCCGCGTCGTTCGACGCCCCCGAGGAGCTCTTCGAGAAGATCGAGGACGACCACGTCGAGGAACTCAACGAGCGCCTCGCGGAACGCAGCGCCGAGAGCGAGGGGGACGACGAGGGTGAGGACGACGCCGACGGGGCCGGCGCGGACGAGGAGACCGGCGCGGACGACCACGAGGACCTCGAAGCCCTCGTCGACGAGCGCATCAGTTTCGACGAGTTCCAGGGTCTCGACCTGCGCGTCGGCGAGATTCGCGCCGCCGAACCCATCGAGGGCGCCGACAAGCTCCTCCGCCTGGAGGTGGACATCGGCCACGAGGTCCGCCAGATCGTGGCGGGGCTCGCCCAGCTCCACGACGCCGACTCCCTGCCCGGGACCCGCGTCGTGGTCGTGGCGAACCTGGAGCAGGCCGAACTGTTCGGCGTCGAGTCCAACGGGATGGTGCTCGCGGCCGGCGAGGA
>CAYYSW010000071.1:0-10838 GCA_964474395.1 uncultured Halobacteriales archaeon | reverse complement strand
ATCGAGATCTCGTCGGTGACGTCGTAGGCCTCGTGGACGCCGTTGCCGGGCTGGAGAACCAGCGTGTGCTGGCCCGGTTCGAGGTCCAGCTCCGCGGTCGTCGAGCCGTCGCCGAAGTGGAGGTGCTGGTCGTCGCTGGGGATGACCTCGCCCTGCGGGACGGCCCCGGTGTCGACCATGATGTGGAAATGGCCGGCGTTCTCGGTGACCTCGCCGGCGGGTTCGACGGTGAACCCCTCGGCCCGCATCTCGACCTGGACGGGTCCGGTGACGGTCGCGCCATCCTGTGGTTCGACGAACGACACCGAGGCGTCGCCCGCGAGGCTGGCGCCGCCGTCCGTCGCGTTGCCCGAGGCGTTCCCGCTCGCGTTGCCGTCCATCTCGGTCCCGTTGCCCATGGTGGTCTCGTTGCCGGCCATGGTCGTCCCCTCGGTCGTGGGTTCTGCCTCGGTCGTCCCGTTCGTACCGTTGCCCTCGCCCTCGCCGTTGTCGCCGGAACACCCGGCGAGCGCGGCGACGGCGGCCGTTCCGAGCAGTCCGGTGAACTTCCGTCGGCTGTATCGGTCCATGGAAAAATTCCACTCGCCTCCAACTGATAAAATTGCTGAGGGGCGTGTTACCGAGTGGGGGTACGGCCCCGCCTGTCGGCGGCGGAACCACACGACGGAAAGCCGACGCGAACAACCCTTATCGGCGGTCGGCCCGTGGTTCGTGTATGCAGATGGAGCCGCCCGGGCCCTCCGGGTTGCCGGTCGTGGGGAACACCCGCCAGTACGCGCGGAACCCCTTCCGGTTCATGACCGCGGTGCGGCGCGCGTACGGCGACCTCGTGCGGTTCCGACTCGGACCCGTCGACACCTATCTCGTGGCGAACCCCGACGACATCGAGCGGGTGCTGGTCACCGAGGAGGCGAAGTTCCGCAAGGCGGACTTCCAGGACGAGGCGGTCAACTCCCTGCTCGGCAAGGGGCTCCTGCTGAGCGAGGGGGAGTTCTGGGCCGAACAGCGCCAGCTCGCCCAGCCCGCGTTCAACATGGGTCGCATCGGCGGGCTGACCGACATGATGGGCGAGAAGACGCGCGCGATGCTCGACGGTGACCAGTGGACGGACGGCGAGACGTTCGACATTCAGTTGCCGATGGCGCGGCTCACCGTCGAGATAATCGTCAACGCGATGTTCGGGACGGACATCGACGAGGAGACGGTCCGGACCGTCCAGAACAACCTCGAACCGCTCGGCGAGCGCTTCGAACCCGACGTAGTGCGCTTCCTGACGCCGCCGTGGGTCCCCACCCCGGGGAACCGGGAGTACGAGGCGGCCCTCGAAACCCTCGACGGCGTCGTCGCGGACCTCATCGAGCGGCGCCGGGGCACCGAGAGCGAGGGGATGGACCTGCTGTCCATCCTGCTTCGCGCGCAGGCGGTCGGCGACCAGACCGACCAGCAACTGCGCGACGAGATGATGACGATGCTGCTCGCGGGCCACGACACGACGGCGCTGACGCTCACCTACGCGTGGCACCAGCTCGCCTGTCATCCCGACGTCGAGGAGCGCCTCCACGAGGAGGTCGACGCGGTCCTCGGCGACGACGGCCACGTGACGATGAGGGACCTCCGCGACCTGGAGTACACCGAGCGGGTGCTGAAGGAGACGATGCGGCTCTACCCGCCCGTGTACACGCTGTTCCGACAGGCGAACACGGACGTCCGGATGGGTGGCTACCGCGTCCCGAAAGACGCCCTCCTCATGCTCCCCCAGTGGGTGGTCCACCGCGACCCGACCTACTGGGAGGACCCGCTGACGTTCGACCCCGACCGCTGGGCCCCCGACCGGGCGGCCGAGCGCCACCGCTACGCGTACTTCCCGTTCGGTGCCGGCCCGCGCCACTGTATCGGAAAACAGCTCTCGCTGGTCGAGGCGAAGGTCATCATGAGCACGGTCGCAAAGCGGTTCTCGCTCGAACTCGCCTCCGCCGAGGAGCTGCGGATGCGCCCATCGCTGACGATGCATCCGCAGGACCCGGTGCGTGTCACGCTCAGGGAGCGATAGCGCGGTCGGACCCCGACGTGCGAACGGTGGTCTCAGGAGCGCTCGCTACCGGATAGGCCGACGGCCGATGTGCCTGCAAAGAAGCTAAATAGCCGCCTTGCGAACCGTGTGACCTGACTATGACAGGAAGCGACGTCGCCGACGACCTGGAGATAGAGGACATCGAGACCGGCGGTGGCGGCAAGGTGAAACGCGCCGTGGGGCTCATCGCGGTGCTCGCCGTCGTAGTTGCGCTCACGAAACTCAAGCGCCGCGGCGGGTCCGCCGAGGCCGAGGCGCCCGAGCGCGGCGAGGTCGAACACCCCGACGTGGACGCCGACCACACCGAGGAGGAGGGCATCGACACCGTCTCGACGACGGACGAGGACGAGGAGTCGGACGCCGACTCCGTCGACGTCGACAGCGCCGACGAGGACGACGAGACCGAGGAGGGCAGCGGTCTGAGCGTCAAGACGTCCGAGAACCGCGGCATCTCTGCGAAGTCCGGCCGCTTCGAGGACCTCGACGTCGTGGACTACCTCGCCATCTTCGCCTCCGCGCTGCAGGCCGCCCGCGACGAGTACCGCATCCGCACCGAGAACTGACGGCCGACCCGACCGCGCTTTTCTTAGAGGTCCTTCGCCATCGCGAGGTGCGGTATCCCCGCGTCGAGGAACTCCTCCTCGCTGGTGACGCGGTAGTCGAGTCGCTCGTAGAACCCCACCGCGTGGGTCTGGGCGTCGAGCTCCAGTCGTCCGTAGCCCGCCTCCCGCGCGGCCGCCTCAAGTTCGTCCATGAGTCGCCGTCCCCAGCCCCCGCCCCGTACGGCCTCGCGGACCGCGACCCGCTGGACCTTCCCGACGCCACCATGGGAGGGCCGGAGGCGGGCGGCACCGACCGGTTCCCCGGGTTCGAGAGCGGGTCCGGATTCGGGGCCGCCGCCCCCCTGATCTCCGGCGTACGCGACGAGGTGGACCGTCCGGTCGTCCTCGTCCCACTCGTCGTACTCCAGGTCCTCGGGGACGTCCTGTCCCTCGACGAACACCTCGTGGCGGACCGCGAGGGCGTCTGCCAGTCCCTCCTCGTCTGTCACCCGCACCACTCGTCCCGCGCGCTCGTCCATACCCGGGGGAGGAAACGCGACGGGGAAACGTTCCCGGTCACGGGTCGTCGCCACAGACAGGGGTTTGTCCCTCCCGGACGAACGACCAGCATGGACGGACCGACCGTCGCCGTGACCGTCCACCACGACGGCGAGGTGACGGTCCTCGACGTCCCGCGCGGGGCGAACCTCCGGCGAGCGCTGCTGGACGCCGGCCTCTCGCCGTACACGCGTCTCACCGAACAGGTGAACTGCGGTGGTCGGGGGCTGTGTGCGACCTGCGGGGTGCGCGTCGAGACGCCGCGCGCGCCCGAACACTGGCACGACCGACTCGCCGCGCGCTTCGGCTACCCGCGGCTCTCCTGTCAGTTGAGCGTCGAGCGCGACACGACGGTCCGCATCCCCGAGAAACGCGTCTGGGGCGGCCGCGAGACGGAGTGACCCGGAGTCACCCGACGGCGACCTCGCGGGGGAACTCCGCTGGGACGCCGAACCCGGCCTCGCGGAGCCGGTCGGCCCCCGTCACGAGGTCGCGCGCCCACGACTCGCCGCGGTCGGTGCGGGCACAGACCCCGTAGCGGATGGGTGCGCCGCGGACCGTCCCCTCCGGGAGGTCGTAGCTCGCCTCGGCGTACGCCGAGGCGCGGTCGGGGTCCGAGAAGTCGATGGTGGAGGGGAGGGGGACGTACGGCAGGTCGGCCTGGACGGCCATGTTCCGGTAGAGGAAGGCGGCGTCGAGTTTCCCGCCGGCGAGGACGCTCGCGAGGTCCGTCTCGCGGAGTACCGTCGTCCCGTCGAGGCCCGACCGGCCGATTCCGGCGAGGTCGAGTGCCATCACGGTCCGGTAGCCGAGCGGGTCGACTTCGGGGTCGGTCCGGCCGACCCGGACCCCGGCGTCGGTGGCGGCCCGCCAGTCGTCCCGGAGCGAGTCGGCGTGTGGACTCCCGGGGTCGTACGCGAGGACGAGGGCGTTCGTGGCGAACAGGCGCGCGCGCCCGCAGACCCCCTCGAAGAGGACGGGGTCCGCGAGGGCGACCGCGTCCGGCCGCCGTGTCCCCGCGACGACGAGGCGGCGGGCCGCCGCGCTCCCGTGGGCCTCGACGGTCCCGCCGGGGATCGACCGAGCGACGCGGAGGAGGCTCCCGGCCACGAGGGCGCGGGCGTCGGGGGTGCCACCATCACCGAACGTGTCCGCCAGGGCGCCGCCCGTCAGCGTCGCGGCGGCACCGCCTGCGAGTCCCAGGAGCGAGCGTCGGCGCATGGCGAAACCACGAACGGCTACTCCTAAGTCATTGGGGAACCGTCAGCGGTTACCTCGTCAGTTCCCGTTGCGCTTCGCGAGGTCCTCCTTGAGGTCGGTCCCGGTGATGACCTCCAGTCGGTCCTCCGCCGCGACGTAGTCCACGATCCGTTCGAACTCCGCCCGGTCGTACCCATCGTGGAACATGAGCACGAGCAGCGAGCGGTGCTTCGCGGCCCGGTCGAGCATCGACTCGGTCGCCTCGATGCCGGTCTCGGCGTCGAAGCTCCCGACGACCATGGGGTTGGTCAGTTTGTAGTTCGTCGGCGCGCCGCCGCCGAACGCAACCTCGAAGTGGTCCTTCATGACGTCGAGCGTCCGACCGCTGTAGGCGCCGTAGGTGTAGGTGTGCATGTCCGTCCCGCGCTCGAAGCCGTACTGGTCGAACATGTCGTCCATCTCCCGGATGTCGCGTCGCAGCTCACTGTTCGAGAGCTCCGTGACGTTCTGGTGCTCGGTCATGTGGTTGACGAGGTCCCACCCCGCGTCCTGGAGTTCGAGCGCCTGCTTGACCGTGACGCGGTCCTTGTTCCCGAAGTTCTGTTTGACCACCGAGAACAGCCCCTGGTAGTCGCGTTCGTCGAGTACGGGGTAGTAGTCCTCGTACTGGAGGAGATGACCGTCGTCGAACCGGAAGATCACCTTCCCCGTATCGGGCTTGTCGTGTGCGCGCAGGTCGTCGAACCAGAAGCGCGCGGTGCTGCCGGCGTTGACGTTCATCGAGAGGCGGAGTTCGCGGACGTCCGTGAGGTCCGGGTTCCCGTAGGTCTCCATGGGGGCGATGTCGATGCGCTGCCAGCCGGCGTCCTTCCCCGAGATGTAGGGATGGGTGAACACGACCCGGTTGTCGTAGTCGGGGGCGCGCGCCGTCAGGTAGAAGCGTGGCTGTCTGTCGTCGGGCTTGTCGAAGAACGCCCCGAACGAGAGGTCCTCGCCCTCGATGTCGATGGGGTCGGCCCGGTAGTCGCCCGACAGCACCACACGGCCGGTCCCCTCGTACCGAAGCGACTGGACGCCGGCGAACTTGCGGCCGGCGTCGGCTCTGAGCTCGCCGCCTTCCTCGACCGTCCAGCGCGTGAGGTCCTCGAAGTTGTCGACCATCCGGCCGCCGGGGATGAACCGCCCCATGTACTCGGGGTTGACGCTCGGCTGGGTGTCGTGGAGCCGGTTCTCCGCGGGGTCGGGCGTCTCGGTCGGTTCCTCGGTTCGCGTGGCCGTCCCGGTGTCCGTCGGTGCCGCCGTCCGGGTAGCTGTCGGTTCCGTCATCGTCTGTCTACCGCCGGGCTCGTCGACGTTGGAAGGGCTCGCACAGCCGGCCCCGAACAGCACTGCGCTCGTCGCCAGGAACCCACGCCGGGTCGTGCTCGGTCTGTCACTGACCATGTTTGTCCTAAGTCAGGATTGTCTTAATGTAATGAGTTTTCTGTCGAACGGTACGAACTACCTACGGGGGGCCGTGGATGGTCGCGTTCGGGGGGACCGAGAACGGCGTTGTTCCGCTCCTAACTCCCGAAAACAACCGGTAGTCGCCGCCTACTGGCTCGGTTTCCGGATGGAGGGGCGGACTCCGGGACGGACGGGGACGGTCAGTCGGTCCGCCAGGGGGTCGACCCGACGAGCAGCGTCGACTCGAGGAGCGCGTCCTCCCCGCGGCGGAGTCGTTCCGAGAGCGCCTGATGGGAGATGCCGAGGTCGTCGGCGAGGCCGTCGAGGTTCGCCCGCCGCGGCACCTCGAAGTACCCCGCCTCGTGGGCGGTCCGCAGGGCCTCGTACTGTTCGCGCGTCAGACCGTAGCGACCCGCCGGTTCCCCCTCTAGTTCGCGGATGCGGTCGACGTCGAAGGTGACGCCGTGGGCGTCACAGAACTCGTGGGTCGTCGAGAGGTCGTCGCGGGTCGGATACATCACCCGCAGGGTCCACTCCTCGCCGCTGCCGTGGGCCTCGAGGACGGTGGCCTGCGCGTTGGTGAGCATCTGGACGATGAGCTGGACCCGCTCGACCCAGTTCATCCGGTAGAGCCGTTCTTCCTCGAACTCCGCGAGGAGCGACACCTCCTCGACTGTCGGGTCGTCGGCGAGTGCCGCCTCGAGTGCCTCGGAGTCCTCGGCGCGCGCCCACGTGAGCGGCATCACGATGTCGCCGCCCGACTCGACGACGCGCTCGCATTCGAATTCGACGTCGGAAGCGGTCGTCAGCGTCCGCTCGAGGGCGAACTC
The DNA here is from genome assembly GCA_964474395.1 of uncultured Halobacteriales archaeon. Lineage (GTDB taxonomy): Archaea > Halobacteriota > Halobacteria > Halobacteriales > Haloarculaceae > Halomarina. Next base: position 4,191 of record CAYYSW010000071.1, on the reverse strand, counting down.
CGACGCGGGGACCGTTCCGGTGACGACGGTTGCCATGACCGATACCCCGCGAGGAACACGCTAAAGTCTTGACCCCATCTCCCGTCGGCCCGCCCTCCATCGGTTCGTAGAGGGTGCCCGCTTCGAAGTAACAGCTATTTAACCGTGGAGGATACGGACGGTCGGTCACCTCTCGGCGTCCGATTCGGCGTTCCGACTACACGGGTGGCACTCGCACTTGGCCGCCGGCACGCACCGGCTCGCCGCCCTTGGACCCGCGGCCGTCGGGAGGCTCCGTTCCTCACCCGGAAGACGAATCTCTTTGGTGCCAGAGAACGCAGACCCACAGGATGGAGGCGGTCCTCTGGTACGTGCTCACCGGCACCCGGGGCGGTCCGAACCGCGTACGCATCCTGCGCGCGCTCGACGACCGTCCCCGGAACGCCAACAGGCTTGCCGAGGACCTCGACCTGGACTACAAGACGGTCCGCCATCACCTCGACGTCCTCGTCGACAACGACGTCGTCGTCTCGAGCGGCGACGACTACGGCGCGGTGTACGTCCCCTCCGGACAGGCGCGCTCGCACTGGGACGTCGTCGAGACGATATTCGAGCAGGTGGCGGCCGAACCGGAAGACAGAACCTCGCCGGAGAGCGCAGAGGGAACCGACGGCGGGAGCGAGGACCCCGACGCATGAGAACTGGAACTGGAATTGGAACCGACATGGGCGAGAATTGGGAAACGGTGTATCAGTACGGACGGAGTAGTGACGAACAATGAGCGGTCTCATCGACCTGATGCGGGTGCTTCTCGCCGCGAACCTCCTGCTTCTGGTCGCACTCGGCTACGTCTGGGGACGCAACTACCTCCAGTTCCGTTCGAAGCACACCCTCGGCCTCGCACTGTTCGCCCTGTTCCTCTTCGGGGAGAACGCCGTCGGCCTCTACCTGTTCGCCCTCGACCCGACGCTCAGCGCGTGGGTGACCAACCCCGAGTTCGTCCCCGCGCCCGCCCAGTGGACGATGCTCGGTCTGCGCGCCCTGGAGTTCGTCGGTCTCGTCTTCCTCACCTGGACGACGTGGGACTGAGTCCCCGCGTATCCACGCTGTATCCACGAAATAAATACGTTCTCTATTGCTTTTGCGAACGAAATTGGGTGGCAGTTCGGCAAACGCTCTATAAGGCGTCTGTCGTTCGTTGAGACGCGCACGAGCGCACCCCAATCATGGACGACGACAACACGCGCGGTCAGAACTTGGTACAGGACATCGTCGGTGACGCGAGCGAGCTGCTCACCGACCGCCGGGAATTCATGTCGACGGCGGCGAAGCTCGGCGTCGGCGGCGCACTGCTCTCGTTCGCGGGCAGCGGCGGGGCGGCGGCCGCCGCTGACCACGAGTCGGGCAGTGAGAAGAAGAAAGAGGAGGTCACGGACATCGACATCCTCAACTACGCGCTGGTGCTCGAGGAGCTGGAGGCGACCTACTACGAGGAGGCCCTCAGCGAGTACGACGAACTGCGCGACTTCGAGCGGCCGGGGACCGTCGGCGGCGAGGTCTTCCAGGACCCCTCGCTCCAGTACGGCACGTACGGCTACCTCTCGCGCATCGGTCGCCACGAGCGCGAACACGCCGACACGCTCCGTGCGACCATCAAGAAGCTCGGCGGCACGCCGGCCGACATCCCGGAGTTCGTCTTCCCCTACGAGTCGCCCGAGGAGTTCATCACCCTCGCGCACACCATCGAGAACGTCGGTGTCTCGGCGTACGCGGGCGCGGCGCCCATGATCGACAACGAGGAGATTCTGAAGGCGGCGCTGTCCATCCACAGCGTCGAGGCACGCCACGCCGCCTACCTCGGCGTCCTCGACCGCCAGCTCCCGTGGAGCGGTGCCTTCGACGAGGCCCGCAGCATGGAGCAGGTGCTCGCCATCGCCAGCCAGTTCATCAAGAACTGAGGCAGGACTCGCGGTCCGTCCCCTGGCCGCCTCTCAGGCACCTCGACCCGTCTTCCCGCCCCGCGGCTCGATGTCGACGAAGTGTTCGACCGCCCGCGCCGCGAGCAGGAAGCCGAGTGCGACCCCCCACAGTCCGACTGCCGCCCACGCATCCATGCTCCCGGTGACGATGCCGACGAACCCGACGAACTCCAGCAGGATGGCCGAGAGGACGAGGACCACGACGGGGATATCCATTACGCGTACTGAAGCACAGCCGAGGACATTGTTACTCGGTAGCCAACCGCCCGACAGGCTCCGCCTACCTCTCGAGCGTTCGCGTACGGTGAGGGTTAACGACCCGTTATAGGGCTGTCGCTGCAGGTCGGTGCTGGCGTCCGGCAGAAACGGCCGGACGCCGTCGGAACGCACGGCGGAACCGGGCGTGGGGACCGGTTCCGGGTGCGGCCGTTCACAGGTGGTGTTGCCGGCGCGTGCCGGTGCTGGCTCCCGATACGTCGCTCCCTCGGAAGCCACCCGGAGTAACGACCAGCGGCGTAATAGCTGTACCGTCCGTCGGTTTTCGTGACCACCACTCCGCGAGATGCGTTCGGCGCCGCTTACGGGCCGTCCCACTCGTCGCGACAGGCCGCATCGCAGAAGTGTTCGGTCCGGGCGGTCCCGTCCTCGACCCACGTGACGACGCGATGGTCGCTGCCGACGACCGGGTCGCCACAGACCCCACAGCACGGCGCGTCGTCCTCATCGACGTCCTCGTTCAGGTCCGACGTCGGGTCGACCATCTCACCCCCATAGAGCGTCCCCACTGGCGCGCTGTTCGGTCCATCGTTGGTCCCCAAACGGTTCCCCCCGACTTAGTCCCCCCCGTCGCCGCGTCTTATTGCCAGCCCCCGTCCCCACGGGTGTCCGGCCCGGACGGGGAGGTTCGCGTCCCACGGTCATTCAGGGCGTGCGGTCCGCCGCGACGAGCGCTCGCATCACTCCCGTCTCCGCCTTCCGGAGGTGTTCGGCCGCCGTCGCGGGTGCACACCCCAGTCGGTCGGCCACGTCCGCCACCGCGCCCGTCCGGGGCGTCGCGTAGTACCCCTCCTCCACCGCGGCCCGGACGGCCTCGCGTTGCCTGTCGGTGAGGTCGGGGTCGAACGTCGCCGGGTCGCCGGCGTACTCCCCGATGCGCTGGACGTCGAACTCGACCACCTCGGGGAGCGCGTCGGCCACCCCTTGGAGGGCGTCTGCGTCGCCGAGGACGGTCAGCGTCGCCGACCCGTCGCCCGCGAACTCGACGGGGGGGACGACCACCGCCCCGGCGCGGGCCACCGCCGCGAGCAGGTCGTCGTCGACCTGGCGGTTCTCCTGTCGCACGTAGGCGTAGAAGCGGTCCGACCCTACCGGCGCGACCTCGTAGTCGGTTATCAGCGGCGTGTCGTCGAGGACCGCCTCGTACGTCGAGCGGTCGCCCTCCACGAAGTAGACGAACGCCTCCGAGTCCTCGCCGGTCGTGTTCCAGTGACAGAGGTAGTCCCGCGAGAGGTCCTCGTGGTCCACGATGGCCCGATGGACCGGGTGGATGCTCCCCTCGGCGAACCGGAGGCGACAGCGGAGGTACTTCATCTGTCGTCCGTCGGATAGGACGACACTCACATAAAAACGGGCTAGTCGATGCGGCAGAACGCTCCTCGCCGCGCGCACCACAGCGTCGAACACATGCCGCCGTCCACGCCTGTCTCGACCCGCCAGCGCGACACGGACGCCCCCTCCGACCTCCGAACCGCCCTCGCGGACGTCGCCGTCGGCTGGGAGGACCACCGCAACGCCGAGGCCGCCGTGGTCCGCCCCGACGACGTGCAGGCCGCCCTCCGGACGCTCCGCGACGACCTGGGGCTCGACCACCTCGCCTGTGTCACCGCCCAGGAGTACGACGACCGCTTCGAGAGCGTCTACCACCTCCGGTCGTACGACGACCCGACCCGGGAGGCGAGCCTCGTCGTCCCCGTCCCGCGCGACGACCCGCGCAGCGAGTCTGCCGCGCCCGTCTTCTCGACCGCCGACTGGCACGAACGCGAGGCCTACGACCTCCTCGGTATCGAGTACGACGGCCACCCGGACCCGCGGCGCATCCTCCTGCCCGAGACGTGGGTCGGCCACCCCCTTCGGCGGGACTACGACCGGGAGCAACCGCAGGTCGTCACTCTCCGGGAGCACGCCAACCCGCTGCAGGACGACCAGCGCAGCGAGGACGACCCGGAGACGCTGT
>CAYYSW010000070.1:0-10883 GCA_964474395.1 uncultured Halobacteriales archaeon | reverse complement strand
CTCGTCCCGCCCGTCCCCGGTATCGTCCGCGAGGCGAAGGCACCGGACGAGGTCGGCGGCTACACGATTCCCGCGGGCGCCCGCGTCTTCATGAACCAGTGGGTCGTCCACCGTGACGCGCGCTGGTACGACGACCCCCTCGCGTTCGTCCCCGGGCGATGGACGAGGGAGTTCGAGCGCTCGCTGCCGAAGTTCGCGTACTTCCCCTTCGGCGGCGGACCGCGTCGATGTATCGGAGACCGGTTCGCGATGCTCGAGGCGCGACTCATCCTCGCGACGATCTACCAGGACTACCACCTCGAACTCGCCTCCGACAGGAACCTCGAGGTCGTCCAGACCATCACGTCGCGCCCGAAGGGGGACGTCCGGGCAGTACTCCACGAGCGGCCGACCTCAGGGTCCGTGACGGACGGGCGCTAGGGTAGCGAACACCCGCGGTCCTACCGGTTTCCGTGTCCGGCCCATAGACAGCAGGCGTCGCGGCGTGAACCCCCGGTACGTAACCCGACGCACGCCGACGGGGCGCTCACTCCATGGGGTGGCGGACGAGCCGGCCGTGCTCGGCCTTCATACAGCGGTCCTGGACGACGTCTATCCCGGCGGCCTCGGCCTCCCGCGCCGCCTCCTCGTTTCGAATCCCCTGTTGCATCCAGATAGCCCTCACGTCGTCGCGAGCGAGGGCCTGCTCGACGATACCCAGCACCTCCTCGCTCGGCCGGAATATCTCGACGATGTCGACCGGTCCCGTGACGTCGGCGAGCGAATCGAACGCCCGCTCGCCGAATATCTCGCCGGCGGTCGGGTTGACCGGGGAGAGGTGGTAGCCGTGGCGCTGGAGGTACGCCGGCACGATGTGTGCCGCCTTCCCGTACGACGTCGACGCTCCGACGACCGCGATACGGTTGTAGCCGAGCACCCGCCGGAGTCCGTCTGCGTCCTCGATGGGCATACGCGCGATAGCGACCGACGGGCGATGAGTGTGCCGCCGGTCGCTCTGTCCCCCCGCGATGCTCTGGCCGGAGTCGGTCCACGAATGGAGGTCCAGTACGGTCCCGCGTCGCTCTCGGGCGGTTCCGTCGGTACGGCGGGCCCCGACCGTGGGGGAAGTCCCGCCGTTCAGGCGAGCCGTTCGACGAGGGAGTCGACCACCCGAACCTCGTCGTCGTTTATCTCGTGGCCCAGTTCGGGGTAGAGCCGACAGGTCACGTCGCCGTCGAGTCGCTCGAAGACGCGCGCGGAGTCCCGGACCCGGTCCGCGGGGACGCGGGGGTCGTCGTTCCCACACCCCAGGAACACGGGAGTCCCGTCGATGGACCCGTGGACGTCCCGCCCATCGAGCGGGCCGAGCAGACTCCCCGACAGCACGACGAGTCCGCCGTAGCGGCGGGGGGTCCGTGCGACGAACTCGCCTGCGACGCCCGCGCCCTGGGAGAACCCGAGCAGCACCGTTCGCTCGGGGGGGACGCCGGCGTCGGCCGCCGTCCCGAGCGCTTCGGAGACGCGTCCCAGCGCCGACGAGAGCCACGGTTCGTTGGCCTCGAACGGCGCGGACCCGGAGCGCGGGTACCACGACCGATGGGCCGCCTGCGGGGCGAGATACAGCACGCCGTGGTGGAGGAACTCGTCGATGAGCCTGAGGACGTACTCCGCCGTCGACCCACGACCGTGGAGCAGGACGACCGCGGCGGTGGCCGCCTCGGGCGGCGCACCGGCAGTCCGGACGGGCTGTCCGTCGTGCGGGCCGCCCGCCGACCCGGCGTCCCCTCCCATCAGTCCGTCCTCGGACCGGGGGCGACGTCGAGGGGCGGGAGCTGGCCCTCGATCATCTCCCGGTCCTCCTCGAGCCACGGCGGGAGGAACAGCGACTCTCCGAGGGTGTCCGGGTCGGCGTCGGCGGTCAGCCCCGGTCGCTCCGTCGCGAGTTCGAACAGGATGCCCCCGGGTTCGCGGACGTACAGCGAGTGGAAGAAGTGGCGGTCCTTCACCCGCGAGACGTCGTACCCGCGCTCCCTGAAGAGGTCGTGCCACTCGTAGAGCTGGTCCTCGTCGGGGACCCGGACGGCGACGTGATGGAGCGACCCCGCCCCCTCCCGGCCGAACTCGGCGTCGCGGTCGAGGAGGTCGACGACGGTCGCGCGGTCCCCCGGCGCCCGGTACCGGACCCGGTCGCCCGCCTGGTCGACGAGGTCGAACCCCAGCGTGTCCAGCACGCTCGCCGTGACGAAGACGCTCGAGGAGAGCAGCGTCACGCCGTGGATGCCGCGGACCGCGTGTCGGGTCGGGACCGGTCCGTCGTTCCACGGCTCGACGTCGGACTCGTCGGCGACGAGTTCCAGCCGCGTCCCGTCGGGGTCGGAGAACCGGAGGACCGTCCCGTCGAACCGGTCGAACGGCCCCTCCACGGCGACACCGTGGTCGGCGAGCCGGTCGCGCCAGTACGGCACGGACTCCGGCGGGACGACCAGCGCGGCGGTGGTTATCTGTGGCTTGCCGGGGCGCCCGTCTATCTCGGCTGGGTACGGGAAGAACGTCAGGACGGTCCCCGGCGAACCGGTCGCGTCCCCGTAGAAGAGATGGCGGGTGAACTTCTCGCTGAAGTTCACCGTCTGCGTGACGAGCCGCAGTCCGAGAACGTCCCTGTAGAACTCGAGGTTCTCCTGTGCGCGGCGAACGATACCGGTGACGTGGTGGATTCCGGGGGTGTCTGTGAGCACTGTGATCGTGTTTCGGTGTGTCGCTGGGGGGACTCCCGCCTTGGTTCGGACGGACTCCGGTGGTCCCGTCCGGACCCCGGCGCGGGTCCGCCGTTGTCCCTGTTCGTCCCCGGACGGGCATAACTACCCGCGGGCACCGACGCGACCAGGTGGCACGGACGCCAGCACCCCGTCCGGACTCGATGTCGGGAACCGAGAGCGCCGGACGGTCGCGGGTCGCGCGAGGGGCTCCGGCAACGGGCGCCCCGGCTACTGGTACGTCACGTACGCGAGCGCCGCGATGCCGACGGTCTCGAGTACCTGCAGGAGCATCATGAACTGGACGGCGAGCGTCGGCATCGCCGGCGCGGTGAAGTAGAAGTACAGCGCCACGACGTTCTCCGCCAGCAGGAACGCCGCGAAGACCATCGACCCGAGCGTCAGCGGTGCGCGGACCTCCCGATAGGCCCGCCCCCAGATTCCGAGCACCCCGAGGAGCATGACGATGTTGACCCCGGCGGCCACACGGGCCACGTCCAACATGAGGCTCATTCGGTCGCCCTCCGGACCGCGTCCGGTCGATCTCTCCGTGCCGGTCGTCGTTCGTCGCTCATATCATTCCTCGATCCGGTCGATGATGTCCTCGACGACGTCCCAGTGGTCCCGGACCCGGTCGGTCGGGAGGTAGACTCTCCCGTAGTCCGCCTCGCTGCTCGTGAGTATCCCGTTCCGTTCGAGCACCTCGAGGTGATGTCGCACCGTGTTGTACGCCAGTTCGAGGTCGTCGGCCAGCTGGTTTGCATTCCTGGGTCGCCTGTCAACCGCCCGGAGTATCCGCACCCGGTTCGGTCCTCCGCGAGTGCCGGCGAGGGCCTGCCAGAGGACCGGTTTCATCGTGGCCTGAATCCTCAGCCGTCGGAGAAGAAACCACCGACATCCCACCGCCACGGCCCCCGACGCCCCGACGGAGAGCACGCCGACCGACCGCTCCCGCCGGCCTGGGGTGCGCTCGGGGAAGGGCGACCGGGTCGCGACGTCCCGGCACCACCATCGGTGGACGAACGTCCAGGAACCGGCGGGGACTATCACGGCGAATCATCGGGTATGTGCGGACAAGACGGTTTCCATCACCACGGCGAGCGGGACTGTTTCGGGTGATTTGGCCCGTTCTCTACCGGGAGTGGAGGGAGAATTGGGTCGGAGTCACGAAAGTCGTTATCCGTGCGACAGGCGTGGTAGAAACTGGACGATGTCTAACGAACCTAACCGTACCCGACGACGAGTGTTGCTCGGCCTCGCGAGTGGTGCGACTGTCGCGCTAGCGGGATGTGCTGGTAGCGGCGGCGACGCCACCGACACCGCGACCCCGACCGACACGGCAACCGAGACCACGGGCAACACGACGACCACGGAGGGGATGGGCAACGGGACCGAGAACGGAACAGAGACCGGGACGGGAACGCCGATGGGGAGCGCGATGGTCCGCGTCGCCCACATGGCACCCAACGCACCGAACGTCGACGTCTACCTCGACGGGACGGCCGTCCTGGAGGACGTCCCCTTCGGCGCGGTGAGCGACTACCTGGAGGTCCAGCCGGGTGAACGACAGGTCCGGATCACCCCCGCGGGCGACTCCGAGACGACGGTCTTCGAGGGGGCGGTTCCCGTGGAGGCCGGGACGACGTACACCGTCACCGCCATCGGCGAGGTCGGCGACATGGCCGACCAGTCCTTCGAGCCGCTCATCCTGAGCGGCGAGGGGGAGGCTCCCGGGAGCGACACGGCCCGCGTCCGGGTCGTCCACGCGTCCCCCGACGCCCCCGCGGTCGACGTGACACTCGCCTCGACCGGCGACGCCCTCGTCGACGGCCTCGCCTACGGGGAGTCCGCGACTGCGGAGGCGCCCGCGGGCGACTACACCCTCGAGGTCCGACCCGACACCGAGGGCAACGACGGCGAGGTGGTCGGCACGTTCGACGTGAGCCTCGCCGGCGGCCAGACCTACACCGCGTTCGCCGCGGGGTACCTCACGCCGGACGACGAACCCGCCGACGTCCCGTTCGACCTCATCGTCGCGCAGGGAGCGAGCGGGATGTCCGGGTAACCACACCAGGGCCTACCGTCCCGGCTCCGTCCCCGCCCCTCTACCGCCATCCCGAGTAGCTGACCTTTTCCCGACGTCCGCCCGTAGGGCGACCACAGATGCTGTACGACCACGTCGCCGGTCTCGACCTCCGGATCGACGACTACGACCTCGAACGGTACGAGCGGGACACCTCCAGCGGCTTCACCCGGGCGACGACGGTCGTCTCGTTGCACGGCGACGGCGAGACCGGCCGCGGCGAGGACGTGACCTACGACAACGACGCGCACGACGCGTTCCTCGACGAGCCGGCCGACCTCCCGGTCACGGGAACGTACACGCTCGGGGAGTTCTCGGAACTGCTCTCCGGGGTCGACCTGTTCTTCGGCGAGGAGCCCGGACAGGCGATATTCCACAACTACCGGCGGTGGGCCCTCGAGAGCGCCGCGCTGGACCTCGCGCTGAAGCAGGCGGGGACTGACCTCGCGGCGCGACTCGACCGGTCGTACGACCCGGTGCGGTTCGTCGTGAGCACCCGTCTGGAGGACCCGCCGACCGGCGACCGGGTGCTCGAGTGGCTCGACCGGAACCCCGAACTGGAGTTCAAACTCGACCCGACCTCCGAGTGGACCGACGAGGTCGTCGAGCGCCTCGCGGCCACCGGCGCGGTGCGAACCCTCGACCTCAAGGGGCAGTACCACGGGACGACCGTCGACCAGCCGGCCGACCCGGAGCTGTACGGGCGCGTCGTCGAGGGGTTCCCGGAGGCGCTCATCGAGGACCCGGAGCTGAACGGGGAGACCCGGCCGCTGTTCGACGGCGAGGAGGCCCGCGTGACGTGGGACTACCCCATCCGGGGCGTCGAGACGGTCGAGGCCCTCCCGTGGGAGCCGGAGTGGCTCAACATCAAGCCCTCGCGGTTCGGCTCGGTGGAGTCGCTCCTCGAGACGGTGGACTACTGCCGCGAACGCGGGATCCGGATGTTCGGCGGCGGCCAGTTCGAACTCGACGTCGGGCGCGAACACATCCACGCGATGGCGTCGCTGTTCTACCCCGACGCCCCGAACGACGTGGCCCCCTCGGCCTACAACGACCCGGACCCGAGCGGCGACCTGCCGACGAGTCCGCTCGCGCCGCCGTCGGAGCCGAACGGCTTCGAGTGGCGGTAGCGGGACAGCAGCGATGCGGCGGCGAGCGACGCAGTAGACCCCCCGTGGTGTGGAGACAGCACCCGCCGTCCGGGAGAGCGCAGGGCCACCGGTCGGGGGCCGTCCGACGGTGACACCGGCGAACTCCCCCCGGCTTCGCTCAGCCGTCGGGTGGCGGGGACGCTCGCCGGGTAGCGACGGCGGCGCGCACGTACACCACTGACGGAATCGAGGGTGGCACTCCGGAATGGCCTGCAGTTCTTCGTCGGGTGCCCTCGTGCGACCGTCGAGTGCCACCGGCAGCGGGACACCGGTCACCGCTGCACCTCGTGTATGCAGCACGCGCCACATAATTTCTTTGGCCTTTATGATTAATTCGATGTAGTTTCCTCAGAACGCTCGTCGCCGGGGCCCAGTACGGGCGTCGGCTCGACCTACCGCCACGTCCCCCGCCGTCGGGAACGACAGACCTGGAACGGTGGACGGGAGCGGCATGAACGAGGCCTCGCGTCAGGGGCGGCCCGCTCGCCGCGTTCCGGTCCGAGGGGGGTCGTCACGGCCGACGCCACCGCCGACGCCCGCGGGACGCGGGGTCGACGGACGCATCGGTGGCCAGCCAAGGGGGCACCTTTTGATACTAGCCGAACCAGTACCGGTGTATGCACGACCTCCAGATCGACGACCCGCGCCTGTCGTTGGCGGTGCGGGCCGCGACCGAGGCGGGCGACCGGGCCCGCTCGGTCAAGCGGACGACGTCGAGCGAGCGGAAGGCGAACGATTCCATCGTGACCGAGGCCGACCGGGAGGCCGAGGCCATCGTTCGCGAGATACTGGAGGGGGAGTCGGACTACCCGATCCTCGGCGAGGAACACGGCGGCGACGTCGACACTGCGGACACCTACTGGGTCGTCGACCCCATCGACGGTACGCGGAACTTCTCGTACGAACAGCCGTTCTACGGGTGTGCCGTCGCGCTGGTCGAAGACGGTGAGCCGACCGTCGGCGTCTGGTACATGCCCGAGTTGGACTACCTGTTCTACGCCGTCGCGGGGGAGGGCGCGTATCTCGGTACCGAGCGTCTGTCGGTCACGGAGGAACACGACGTCTCGGTCTCGTACCCGGCGGTGAGCGGGAAGGGGCGGGACGCCGTCTATCCGATCGTCGCGTCGATGACCGAGGGCGCACAGCAGGTCGGGAGCGCGGTGATGGCCGAGAGCTGGGTCGCGGCGGGCTGGTGTGACCTCGGCGTGTTCGGCGCGCTCGCGCCGTGGGACATGGCCGTCGGCGTCGTCCTCGTCCGCGAAGCGGGGGGCGTGATGGAGACTGTAACCGACGGGGCCTCGGACTGGGCGTCCATCCGCGAGGGGCGCGTCGTGTTCGGCAACCAGCGACTCGTCGATGCGATGCACGACGAACTCTCACCGGAGGACGTCGAGGCGATACAGAACACGAGCTACGACTGGTGACGACGCCCAGAGGAGGGAGCGCCCGTCGTTCCGGTTTCGAGGCCCGCCCCGTCTCACGTCTGAGTTCCGTATTCGTCGACTCAGGGGACGCGGTCGCCGCTCGCAGTGATGGTTCGAGTCTCGATGGTCCTACCCGCAACGCCGTCGTACGCGACCACCGTCACCTGCTGGTTCGCAGGGAGTGCCAGTACGACGGTTCGCTGGCCGGGGTCGACACTGACCGTCTGGTGGGTCTGTCCGTCCGCGCGGACGACCGAGATGGTCGTCACGTTGCCGGCTTCGGCGGTCGACCGGAGCGACATGCGGACGCGGACGCCCGCTCCGGCCCACCGCTCGGTCGCCGAGACGTCCTCGAAGACGGCCGACCCGTCGATGGACCCCTCCACCGTGGGGTCGAGTGTGAGACACCCGCCCAGCGAGAGGGCGACGACGAGGGTCCCCGCGACGAGGCCCGCCCGTAGCGTCCGGGAAAGCATACAGTCACCTCCAGACCGGGAGAGAAAAGCTGTTGCCCTTGCCCCGGTCCCGCGACTCGTCCCTCTCCGGGCGCACCACCCCTGATTAAGTGCGTCTGTTCGGTGAGACGGGTATGGATCGTGACAAGCCACCGAAGTGGGAGTACAAGGCCCTCGAACCGCCGAAGGGGCTGACCAAGCGCGAGACGGTCGACCCGACGGCGGAGCTCAACAGGCTCGGCGAGGAGCGCTGGGAACTCGCCGAGACGATCAGCTACGACAAGGGGGGGACGAAGCTCCTCATCCTCAAGCGGCCCGTGTACGATGAGTGAGGCCGACCCCGACATCGACCTCACGGCACACAACCGACTGCGCAACCGGACCGAGGTCAACAGGTACCTGTTCTGGGCGCTCCTCAGCGCGAACCGCTGGGCCGTCGCGGGGGGGTTCGCGCTCGTCGTCTTCTCTGCGTTCATGCTGTTCGGCGTGTTCAAACCCACGCTGCTCCGGACGATGATGGAACAGAGCGACATGGTCGAGACGGTGTTCTCGGGGCTCGTCGGAGCCATCATCACCAGCACGACCCTCGTCGTCTCCATCAACCAGCTCGTCCTCTCGCAGGAGATCGGGTCGCTCGGCACCCAGCGAAGCCGGATGGACACGACGATGGACTTCTATCAGAACACCGACGAGCTGTTCGGCACCATCACGCCCTCCGACCCCGCCCGGTTCCTCCAGAAGCTCATCGAGACCACCGAGGAACGGGCGGAGGCGCTCAGGCGCGTCGTCGCCGAGAACGACAACGAGGACCTCCGCGACCGGGTCGACACGTACGTCACCGACCTGAAGGACAACGCAGAGATGGTCCACGACGACCTCGAGAGCGCCGACTTCGGGTCCTTCACCGTCGTCTCCCCGGCACTGGACTTCAACTACGCACAGAAGATCTACGACATCCGACGGCTGGGCGAGCACTACGAGGACGACCTCGGCGAGGACGAACGGACCGCGTTCCGGGAGATGCTCGAAGCGGTGACGATGTTCGGCCCGGTCCGCGAGTACATCAAGGTGCTGTACATCCAGTGGGCGCTCGTCAAGCTCTCGCGGGCGATCCTCTATGCGTCGATCCCCGCGCTCATCGTGGCCGGCGGGATGGTGATCTTCGTCGACCCGAACACCTTCGGCGGGACGCTGTTCGGGCTCGAAGCCATGCTCTGGGTGGTCAGCGCCGCGTTCACCCTGTCGGTGACGCCGTTTCTCGTGTTTACGGCCTACGTGCTCCGCCTCGCGACCATCGCCAAACAGACACTCACCGTCGGCCCGCTCATCCTCACCTGACCGGCGCGGGCCGAGAGTGCGACCTGCGGGTCCGGAGTGGGCGGGTCCCTCGATTCGGGGTCGCCGGGACATCGAACGCCGGCAGGGACCCGTCACGACGTCCGTACTCGGGAGGAGCTCACTCGCCCGTCGGGTTCGGCTGTCCACGCTGAACTCGGGTCCCGTTCCCGACGGTGGGTACTGCTACTCGGGACATCGGTGAGAGACCGACGACAATCCGACCTACTCCTCGGTGGTGTCGTCCGTCGTCCGGGTCGTCGTATGCGCCAGTCGGTCGAGCAGGAGCGTGTCGGTCACGAGCGCGTCGATTCCCCGGCGGAGTCGTTCGGAGAGCGCCTGATGGGAGACGCCGAGGCTGTCGGCGAGGTCGTCGAGGCTCGCTTCCCGCGGGACCTTGTAGTAGCCCTGTTCACAGGCTGTCGTCACCGCCTCGTACTGGGCTTCGGTGAGCCCGTAGCGGCCGGACGGATCGGACTCCATCTCGTGTATCGAGACGATGTCGAGCGTCAGTCCGTGGTCCTCACAGAACGCCATCGTCTCGCGGGGACCGTCGTGCCTCGGGTACAGGATCCGGAAGACCCACGTTCCGTTCTCGGTCGAGGCGTCGAGGATCGTCGCCTCCTCGTTGACGAGGAGCTCCATGACGAGTTGAATCCGGTCGACCCATTCCATCCGGTAGAGCCGTTCGTCGTCGAACTCCGAGAGCAACTGGACCTCGTCGACGGTCGCGTCCGAAGCGAGCGCCGTCTCCAACCCCTCGGCATCCGGGGTCCGCGCCCAGACGAGCGGCATCACCGTCCCCTCGGCCGTATCGACGATCTTCTCACACTCGAAGGTCGCTTCTGGAACCGCCCGCAGCGTCTCCGAGAGCGCGAACTCCGCGTACGGGAGCGTCGCCGTCACGAGTGTCGCCATACGGATAGTCGAGACTCCCCGATTGTATACCCTCCCATTGTTCCGGAGACGGAGCCCTCGGACACGTAGTCTACATCTATCGCGGCGGGCGGATACGACTGGACAGGAAGCGTCCATCAACTGCCGTCCGCTTCTTCGTACGCCACACACGCACACATACACCCCGGCGGCAACGCAAAGCGGGCTCGAGAAGGTGCTATCGACGGTTCGCCATCAACGGGTCGAGCGGTGGGCTTTCCGTAGATGGAGGGTGACGTGCCGGTCGTCCCTGAGGGCTCTGGTGAGGGCGATCTCTTCGTCGTTGACGAGCTGGGCTATCTCCTCACGTGATAGCGACATCCCGAACGAGAGGTGCTCTTCGCGGTCTCTCTCGGTCGGATCCGCTTCGACACCACAGTTCGCACAGAAGTTCACCTCCTGCCAGTGTCTGGTCATCGTCGCCTGACCGCATTCGTCGCACGTTCGTTCGTTGAGTAGCTCCCCGTTGCTCATACGTAACTCAAGGGGTCGATACTGAAATCAGATGTCCTCCTGCATGGGACAGAGCGTATCACCCCCATCTCCGGGTGAAGCGGTAACCCCGAGCGCTGACGTGGCTCGGTCTGCCCGGGCACTCGTTCGGTCGAGGCGGGGTTTGCCAAGCTACTTGCACAAGCAGGCTGTAGTACCACTATGTGTTTTTTCACACCTATCGAACCTCGGTCGGTTCCCCTCGGTAGACGGGTCTCTGTCCCGGGTGAGTCGTGAACCCGAGTCGCGTCGACTCCATCGTCGACCTGACCTAC
>CAYYSW010000069.1:2398-10907 GCA_964474395.1 uncultured Halobacteriales archaeon | reverse complement strand
GAGGACGACTGGGACACGCTGTTCTCGACGCGCATCCTGAAGAAGACCGGCATCCGACTCGACGAGCGCGCGTCGGCGAACACCCAGTGATACCGTGATTCCGCTCCTCCACGACTTCACGGGCGAACGCGTCCTCGTGTTCGGGGGCGGGCCCGTCGGCGCGCGCCGGGCGCGGACGTTCGCCGAGGAGGCGGACGTCGTCGTCGTCAGCCCCGCGTTCGCCGACCGGGAGTTCGGCGGGGCCTCGCTCGTCCGTGCCCGCCCGGCCCCGGCGGACGTCGCGGGGTGGGTCGAACGGGTCGGCCCCGCGCTCGTCGTCGACGCGACGGACGACGAGGCGGTCAACGACGCCGCCGCCGCCGCCGCCCGGGAGCGCGGCCTGCCGTACAACCGGGCCGACCGCTCGGGCGAGCGCGACCACCGGAACGTCGCCGTCCCCGCCATCGTCCGGGAGGACCCCGTCGTCGTGGGGCTCTCGACGGGGTCGCCCGCCCTGACGAGGGAGCTCAGGCGGCGGGTCGAACGGGAGGTCGAGGGGGCCGGGCAGTTGGCCGCACTCACGGCCCGACTCCGGGAGGACCTGCGCGAGGAGTACACCGCCGAGGAGCGGCGAGCGGCCCTCCGTGCGGTGGTTCGCTCCGATGCGGTTTGGAAGGATTTAGGTTCCCCAGATTCTAAGGTGGAGCAGATAGTGGTCGAAATCGTCTCAGCACAGCTCGGGGACTCCCCATGGTAGGCACGAGCGTCATCGTCGGTGTCAGCGTCGCCCACGACCGGGCGGACCTCGACGCCATCGAGGCCGCCTGCGGGGAGGGGACGACCGAGACTGTCCAGTCGCTCCTCCGTCACACCGACGTCACGGAGGCGTTCGCCCTCCAGACGTGCAACCGGGCGGAGGCCTACGTCGTCACCGACGCGGACGAGACGGGTCGGGCGGCGCTCGACCCCCTCGTCGCGGACGTCCCCTCGGACGCCGTCAGGTGGTTCGACCACGAGTCGTCGCTCAAGCACCTCATGCGCGTGGCCTGCGGGCTGGAGTCGCTCGTCGTCGGCGAGGACCAGATACTCGGCCAGTTCCGGGACGCCTACGGCGCCGCCCGCGAGGTGGGTGGAGTCGGGCCGACGCTGGAGGACGCGCTGACGAAGGCCATCCACGTCGGCGAGCGCGCCCGCTCGGAGACGGCCATCAACGAGGGCGTCGTCTCGCTCGGCAGCGCGGCCGTCAGGCTGGCCGCCCGCCGCCTCGACCTCGCCGACGCGACGGCCATGGTCGTCGGCACGGGCGAGATGGGCACCCTCGCGGCCCGGGCGCTCGCCGAGGAGGTCGACCGCCTCGTCGTCGCCAACCGGACGCTCGACCACGCCAAGCACGTCGCCCACACTCTCGGGTGCGAGACGGGCGCCGACACCACCGCCGTCGGGCTCGCAGCCCTCCCGACGGCCCTCGAGACCGTCGACGTCGTCGTCACGGCGACGGGTTCCGACGACCCCGTCATCGACGCCGACACGGTCGCGACGGCCGGCGAGACCCTCCTCATCGACCTCGCCCAGCCGCGCGACGTCGCCGATAGCGCGGAGACCGCCCCCGACGTCACCGTCCACGACCTCGATACGCTCCAGTCGGTCACCGACGAGACCGCGGAGCGGCGGGCCGCGGCCGCCCGCGAGGTGGAGGACATCGTCGACCGGGAGTTCGAGCACCTCCTCGCGCAGTACAAGCGCAAGCGCGCCGACGAGGTCATCGGCGCGATGTACGAGGGCGCAGAGGAAATCAAGCGCCGTGAGGTCGCCACCGCCATCTCCCGCATGGAGGCCACCGGCGACCTCACGGACGAACAGCGCGAGGTCGTCGAGTCGCTGGCGGACTCGCTGGTCGGCCAGCTGCTCGCGGCGCCCACCAAGAGCCTCCGGGACGCCGCCGAGCGCGACGACTGGTCGACCATCCAGACCGCCATCCGCCTGTTCGACCCCAGCCCCGACGACGTGGGGCCCATGATGGCGAGCGGCGTCTCCCCCGAGGACATCCCCGACGGGATGCGCGAGGGGATGCCGCGGGCCGTCCTCGAAGGTCTCGACGACTGACCTCGCTGGGTGCGCGCTATCGCGTCGCCCGAAAGGGAGATGAGCTGAACCGCCCTCCATGCGGTCGATTCTGCGGCGTCCGCCACGTCCGGACGAGTGCGGGGTCGGTGTGATTGATGGTCCCCTACGAGCCGGCAAGCGGTGTGCGAGCAGTGAACGTCCGTGACGGTGTGCGCCGCTCCGGGACGGCCGGCGTCCTCGGCGGCCTCCTCGTCGCGGCCGGAACGACCGGGCTGGCGCTGACGGGCGCCGACTCGTCCGTCCCGCCCCTCGACGGGGTCCGGTCGACCGCCGCCGTCGTCGCTGCCGTCGGGTACGCGCTGGTGGCGTCCTCGCTGTTCGGCGTCCACCGCCGCTACGGGACGACCTACGGTCGGGTGGGTCTCGTCGGCGCGTGGCTCGTCGGCGTCGGCGCCGCCCTCCTCACGGCCGGCGTCGCCTTCCTCGCCACCCCCTCGGGTATCGGGCCGCTCTTCGCGTTCCTCTGGCTGTTCTACGCCACCGTCGGCGCGACGCTCCTCGGTGTCGGCCTCGGCCGGGCGGAGGCGCCCCGCTCCGCTGCCTGGGCGGCGGCGCTCGTCGTCCCGCTGGTCGCCCTCTCGCTCGGCGCCCTCGCCGTCGTCCCCGTGGAGAGCATCGTCTACCGGTTCGTCTGGAGTCTCGCCTTCGGCGGCGGCTTCGGCATCCTCTGGACGGTAGTCTGCCTGTCGCCGGTCCGCGACCCCGTCGCCCCCACGCCGTCGTCCGCCGAACACGCGTCCGCCCGTCGGACCCCTCGACTCACCCCGTCGGTGCGCCGTTCTCTCGCCCTCGCCGGTACCGTCGGCGGCCCGCTCGCGGCCGCGGGTGCCGTCGGCCTGTTCTCGGTCGGCGGTGCCTACGACTTCGGGCGCTCGGCGCTTCCGACGGTGTCGTACCTCGTGGGGATGGCGCTGGTCGTGCTCTCCGCACCGGCGGTGTACGCCCTCGGACGGCGTCTCGGGCTGGAAGGGACGGTCGGGGCGACCCTCGCGACGGCGGGCGTCGCCGGTGTGTTCCTCGCCACCGGCCTGTTCGTGGCCGGGGCGACCGGGACGCTCATCGTCCTCGCCGGGGTCGTGGGCGTCACCGTCGGCCCCTTCCCGCTCCTCGGGCTGACCGTCCTCGGCGTGGCCCTCCTCCGGGCTGGCGACCGGGTCGCCGGCGGGTTCTGCGCGCTCGCGGTCGTCGGTCTCGCCGTCGTGGCCGCCGTTTCGGTCGGGGCGTTCGAGCTCCAGCCGTCGCTGGTCGGGGCGGCGCTGGCGGTCCCCGCCGGCCTCGCGTGGACGGCGGTCTGTCTCCGCGCTCGACGGTCGGCCGGGTCCCCATCCGTCGACAGGGAGATGAACTGAGCGGTCCTCATACTCGTGTTCCTGTGACGTCGCCACGCGAGCACCGACGCGAGCGTGCGACGGCTGCCGGACGGGTATCCTCATGAACCGATACGAGTCCACTGGCGAGATGCGAGCGACGAACGTGCGAGCGGCCGGGACCGTCCGGCGGTCCGGCCTGCTCGGGGTGGTCGGCGGTCTCGCCGTCGCACTCGGGATGGGTTCCTTCGTGGCGCTCTCGGTCTACTCGGCCGCTGGCCCCACGCCCGTCGAGGTGGTGAGCGGGGCCGTCGCCGCCCTCGGTTACCTGTTCGTGGCGCTCTCGGTCTTCGGAGTCCACCGCCGCTACGGGGCAACGTACGGAAGTCTCGGCCGGACTGGCGCCTGGTTCGTGGGCGTCGGCACCGCCCTTCTCCCGGTCGGTGTCGTGCTCCTCGTCTTCGGTCGGGGCGGGGGGATGAACCTCGGCCCGCTGTTCGCCTTCCTCTGGCTGCTCTGTGCCTACGTGGGCCTGACGGCGCTCGGCCTCGGCCTCCGGCGGTCCGACGCGCCCCGATACGCCGTCTGGGCCGTCGTCCTCGCCGTCCCGCTGGCCGGAGTGGCGCTCGCCTCGCTCGGCGTCCTGCCGCAGGGCGACCTCCCCTACGATTTCGCCTGGAGCCTCGCGTTCGGTGGCTGGGTCGGCCTCGTCTGGGCCGTCCTCGCCGCGACGCTGGTCCGCGACCCCGTGGTCCCGTCCCGCATCGAGCCGGTCGACGACCGGCGGGTCGCCACGTGGGCCGACCGTGTCGCCGCCCCCGTCCGCCGCATCGCCGGGGTCGCGGGCGTGGTCGGCGGCCTCGTCCTCGCCGTGGGCGCCGTGGGCGTCTTCACGACCACCGGCGCCCTCGACCTGGGCCGGTACGTCTCCCCGACCCTCGTCCTGTTCGCCGGCACGGTGCTGGTCGCGCTCTCCGCCCCGGCGGTGTACGCCCTCGGGGCTCACCTCGGACTGGAAGGGACGGTCGGGGCGGTCCTCGCCGTCGTCGGTGCGGCCGGCGCGGCCGTCGTGACGGGACTGATTCTCGTCTCCGGCGACCTCGCCGCCGTACTCCTCGGGGTCCTGACGATTCCCCTGGCCTTCCTCGGACTCCCCCTCCTCGGCGTCGCCCTCTGGCTCGCCGGCGGGTCGCGGACCGTCGCCGTCCTCTGTGCGCTCGTACTCGTGGCTGGGCTCGTCCCC
This sequence comes from uncultured Halobacteriales archaeon, assembly GCA_964474395.1. Classification (GTDB taxonomy): domain Archaea; phylum Halobacteriota; class Halobacteria; order Halobacteriales; family Haloarculaceae; genus Halomarina. The sequence goes on along the minus strand of CAYYSW010000069.1, from coordinate 6,254 downwards.
CTCCCCGGCCTCCTTGGGCTGGTCGTGGTCCCCACGTCTGTCTCCGGACCCGTGACGGGGGTTTCAGTCGGCCTCGCGTGGGCCGCCGCGTGCGCCCTCGCGGTCGTGCCCCGAGAGCTGCCGCCGGCCCGCGAGCCGACCGGAGCACGCTCCGTCTGAGGGGTTCACGCGCCACCACTCCGGCTTGGACGGGCCGCCCGGACGCGAAGTCCACGGGAGCGACCCTTCCGTCTCGGCCCGACGACGTGTTGAAGAGCTGAGGTGACGTAGTGGGGGCGATTCGACAGAATCTGTGACCCCGATGTTCCTCCAACGAACCACTGTACAGCGGGCGGGTGAGTGCTGATGCCGGTCGTCCCGAACGCGGTCGAGCGGCTCGCGATGCTCCGGTTGAACCGCGGTCCGGGTCCCGTCCTCGACATGGTGAGCGCGGGGGCGTTCCACGCGGCGGCGCTCGCCGTCGAACTCGGCCTGTTCCACGCCCTCGCCGACGGACCCCGGTCTGTGGGTTCGCTGGCCCGCGACCTCGGGACCGACGAGACCGGCACCGAACGCCTGCTCGCCCTCCTCGACGCCGCGGGGTACGTCACCCGCCACGACGGGCGGTACGCGAATACGGCGATGACGACCCGGTGGCTCACCGACCGCGACCCGGCGGGGACCGACCTCGGGGACTACCTCGTCGCGTGGGACCGCGTCGTCTTCCCGTTCTGGACGGCCAATCTGGGGACGGCAGTCCGCGAGGGCCGGCCCGCCCGGACCGTCTACGAGTGGCTGGACGACGACCCCGAACTGTCGCGCGTCGCCCAGCGCGGGTTCCTCGCGGTGGGCCGACTGGTCGTCGACGACGTAGTCGGGGCCGTCGACCTACCCGACGGCGCGACGCGCGTCCTCGACGTGGGCGGTGGCCACGGCCTCTACAGTGCGGCGCTCTGTCGTGCCCACCCCGGACTGGCGGCGACGGTGTTCGACCGCCCCGAGGTGGAACCCGTCACGACCGAGGTGCTGGCCGAGGAGGGGATGGCCCACCGCGTCTCATTCGTCGGAGGCGACTACCTCGCCGACGACCTGGGGGAGAACTACGACGCCGCCCTCCTGTTCAACGTCGTCCACGGGCACACACCCGAGGAAGTGCGCCTGCTCCTCAACCGCGTCGCGGGGGCGCTCCGGTCGGGCGGTCTCGTCGCCATCGTCGACCAGTTCGAGGGGTCGGCGCGCACCCCGGCGTGGAACGCGGCGCTCCAGTTCGTCTCGCTGAACTACCTCGCGACGATCGGGGCGTCGATACACGACTACGCGGACCTCGTCGAGTGGCTGACTGAGGCGGGGTTCGCCAACGTCCGCCGGGAGTCCGTCGGCCCGGGAACGAGTATCGTCCTCGCGGAGTGGGTCCCCCGGTCCGGGTCCGGAGCCGCCTGAACCGCCCGACCGGTCCGCCCCGACGGGTTTTTCCCCCGGCGCGCGCGGAGTCGAACCATGACCCTCGACCCGGTGCACTTCGACGGCATCACGCAACTCGCCGGGCGGATACAGCAGGACGTGGACGCGAGCGACCACCGGGCGTTCGCGGAGACGGTCTGGTCGGAGTGGCTCGACCCCCTTCGGGACGGGGGCGACGCCATCGTCGAACCCCTCGGCGAGCAACGGCGCCGTCGCATCGACATCGAGGACGCCGCGCTGATGGATGCGCCCTTCGAGACCCAGCACGGCCTGGATTCGGGCACCGTCAACCCGACGACGTTCAAGAACGGCGTCGTCCTCGACGTGGCGCAGGCCGCGATGAGCGCCGTCCCCTCCGACCTCGACCTCCACCGGGCGCGAACCGTCGTCGCTACCGTCCACACCAACGACGCCGCCGTCACTCTCAACGAGGACTGGACGATGTTCGACGAGGGGTACACCCGGGGGCGCATCCTCCACGCCCCGCGGGTCTCCCAGTACGAATCGACCGTGGTCCACGAACTCGCCCTCTACCTCGCCGAGAGCGAACACGCCCGGATGCAGGCCGAGGTGGTCGACGACCTCCTCGTGATGGACGGCCCCATCTACCCGAAGGGGCTGCTCAACTGGGCGAACCGGGAGCCCGAGCTCGCGGACCTGCTGGCGGAGGACGAACGCCCGCGGGACGTCATCGAGAACTACGTGCGCCTCGTCGAGTCGTTCGTCGAGCGCGACGTCCCCCTCGTCGGGTTCGTGAAGTCGCCCATCACCCGCGTCATCACCCGGACGGTGCGCAACGAGCGCGGGAACGCCCCGTGGGTCAACGACGCCGCCTTCTTCTCGCAGGTGCTCGAACGCCGCGAGGAGCGCGGGGACGGAACGGAACGCCTCACCGACCACCTGACGTTCACGAACTGGTTCGTCTCGCGGGGCGGGGCCGACCGCGCGCTCTCGACGCTCGACGACGCCTTCGGCATCGACCGCCGCCTCGACCCCGAGGCCTACGAGGTGACGTTCGTCGCGCTGTACGACCCGCGGTCGGACCTGGTCTACCGCGTCGAGGCCCCCGCCGTGTTCACGCGCGACGAGGACCTGCGCGAGCGCCTGCTGCTGCAGGTGCTCCAGGGTGTCGCCGTCCAGCGCGGCCCGCCCCCGGCCGTCGGGAAGGCCGACGACCTCGCGCGCATCGGGCGCGCCGAGACGACCGCCCTCCAGACGGCCCTCGAACGCACCTTCGAGACGGAACGCGACACGGACTACAACGACGACCGCTGGGGCGTGATGGACTGACCGGGGCGTGCCGGCCCACACCGAGGGGGAGCCGTGGCGGTCGTCGCCCGCCGAACGGGCCACCGACGGTTCGTCGCCGGCTGGCCCCGCAGATTCGTAGTCGATATCGGAACAGTATTTAAAGCAGCACATTCCGAACGATTCGTAGAAACGCTAATGTAAATTCGAGTGAGGCTTTCTGACAACTGACAATGGTCTGTGACAGTACACCACAACTGCTGCCCGGTGGGGATGGATGGCGATACGAGATACCGGAGGAAGAGACCTGTAGCGTCGCGGTCGTGAGTGCCGTCGCGGACGTCGTGGACTGTCCTCCCTTCTCCCTTCCGACGCTACTCAGCGAGGTGGTCGACCCGGACGCGCTCGACCGGGTCGTCGCGGCCGCCGACGGTGAGGACGCCGCCGCGGCGCCGGCGACCCCGCTCGTCGAGTTCACCTACTGTGGGTGCACCGTCCGCGTCGCCGACGGTCGGCACGTGGTCGTCCGAGAGGAGTGACGAACCGCCGGCGCGACGAGACGTCTACTGTGCGCCCGGTTCGGTCTTGATGACCTCGATGTCGACGTCGTCCTCGCGGACGCCGACGCGGGCGAACTGCGTTCGGATGTGTTCCTTCGCGGCCTCGACCGCCTGGTCGCGCGTCTCGAACCCGCGGGGCATCGGCGTGTCGAAGGCGATGTTCACGTCACGGCCGTCTATCTGCTGAACCTGTCCCCCGCTGTCCACCTCGTAGAACTCGTCGCAGACCCAGACGTAGGGGGCGTCCTCGTCGGGGGCCCCCTTGAACTCGGGGGCGCGCTCGCCACGCTCGTAGAGCGTGCCGGTGAGCGCCGTACCCCCGCCGTGACCGCGGATTAGTAGCATAGCCTAGATACGGTGGGAAGCGGTAAAAGGATGCTCAAACGGGAACTACCGGTCCCCGTAGCTGTCTGCCGACTGCCAACACGACTCGCGGAGGTCCCCGTTCGCGGCGAACACGCCCAGCGGACCGTCCTCGCGGACCGCGGCGCCGGCCTCGCGGGCCAGCAGCTCGCCGACGTGTTGTTCCTCTCGGTCGGGGAACAGTCAGCTTCCGTTCCGCGCGGACCGCACGAGGGAAACCGGTTTGGCCCTCCGGCCCGACGACC
>CAYYSW010000069.1:0-2388 GCA_964474395.1 uncultured Halobacteriales archaeon | reverse complement strand
CCAACAGCTCCCCGGCGTGTTGTTCCTCCCGGTCGGGAAACAGGGTCACCATCGCGTCGATGCGCCCGCGTGCGAGCAGTCCCCAGTAGACCGTGGGCGCCCACGACGGGACGACCCGTTTGACCGCCGCTTCGAGTGCCATCCGGACTGCGTCCGTCCGCGCTGCGCGCTCCGGGTCGCCTTTCACGTCGTGGCCGATGACGAACCCCACCGTCGCCTCCTCGGGCGAGCGGTCGCTCCCGGTCGCGACGGCCTCACCGTCGTACTCGACGCCCGCCCCGCGGCGGGCGACGTACGTCTCGTCGGCGATGGGTGTGTAGACGCTGGCGACGACGGGGACCCCCTCGCGCAGGACCGCCACCGACGAGGCGAAGGTGGGGAGGCCGGCGACGAAGTTGTTCGTCCCGTCGAGCGGGTCGACCACCCAGCGGTACTCGCCCCCTGAGTCGCCACGTTCGCCGCTCTCCTCGGCGTAGACGGCGTGGTCGGGGAACGTCTCCTCGATGACCCCGAGCATCCGCCGCTCGCTCGCGCGGTCGGCGGGCGTCTTCACGTCGTGGGCGGAGAACTCGCCGGCGTCGTCGTTCGCACGGAACCGGTCGCGGAGATGGCGGCCGCCGGCGTGGGTCGCCCGAACCGCCGTGTGTTCTATCGCGGGGAGCACGGGCGGAACTCCCCGCCGTCCGACAAGTCAGTTTCCGTTCCGCGCGGACCGCACGAGGGAAACGGGTTTTGCTCTCCGGCCCGACGACCGTCCATGACCGACCTCGGGGATTTCTCGAACTTCTCGCGGGAGCAGGCGGAGGCGGGCGCGGAGACTGGAACCGCGGACGACGCGGACGGCGGGACGACGGCGGACCCCGACCCGGACGCGACGGGGGCGGGGACCGACGACCGGGACGACTTCGACCCCGTCTCCGTCGGTGACGTGGGCCGGGACAGGGGTATCGGGACGCTCTCGGCCTCCGCCGGCCTGATGGTCAGCGAGGACGAGCGCGACACCTGCCTGAAGGCGTACGTCACCGTCCCGAACCGCACCGAGGTCCGCATCGGGTCGTACCTGGTCGCGCAGTATCCAGATGGAGAGCGCCTCTTCTGTCGCATCACGGCGCTGGAGTACGCCCAGGAGTTCCAGTCCGACGACGCCACGGAGATCCACGCTCGTCGGGCCATGCGCTCGCGGGGCATCGACGAGCAGGACTACAAGTTCATGGCGACGCTCGACCCCGTCGCGGTGCTGTACGAACAGGACGGCGAACTCAAACGGCGGATGACCGACCGCGTCCCGAAACCCGAGACCGTAGTCCGGCAGGCCACCGACGCCACCGAGATAAAGACCGGCCTGAAGATGCCGGAGGAGGGCGTCTTCGTCGGGCACCTCTCGGTGGGCGGCCAGAAGGTCCGCACCGCCGCCGAACCGCCGACCATCGACTACCGCCTGAAGGACGACTACGACTCGGGCGACCCCCTCGTCTTCCGGCACACGCTCGTCGCGGGGGGGACCGGCTCCGGGAAGACCCACGCGGCGAAGAACGTCCTCCGGCAGTACCTCGGGCGGACCTACGAGATGAGCGACGGGCGTTCGCCCGCCACCGCCGTCGTGCAGTTCGACCCGCAGGACGAGTACGCCCAGATGCACGACGACAACCCGGACGTCACCGACGAGGACGCCCGGCGCTACGAGCGCGAGGGCATCCGCCACGGCGGGTACGACGACACCGTCGCGTTCGTCCCGAAGGTCGGCTCGGCGACGTACGCGGCGAGTCACCACCGCGCCGAGCAGGTGGAGTTCACCGTCCCCTTCTCGATGGTCCGGGACAACCCGTGGCTGGTCGCCGGCTCCAGCCTCAACGACAACCAGTACGGCGCGCTTGCCTACCACCTCCTGCCGGGCTTCTTCGAGGACTACGGCCGCGATGCGACGTACCGCGAGTTCTGCACCTACCTCGACGACCCGTCGGTCAAGGAGCGGCTGGGCACCGAGACGGGCACCGGCCAGGTCCATGAGGCGACGATCGACGCCGTCAAGCGCCGGGTGATGGGCGGGCCGTTCGGCGACGTCTTCGACCAGTCGGCCCGACCCATCACCGACCTCGTCGAGACGCTCGTCCGCCCCGGAGGGCTCACCACCGTCCCGACCTACCACCTCAACAACAGCCGGGCCGCCGAGACGGTCGTCCTCGCGCTCGCGAGCCTGCTCATCGACGAGAAGCTCTCGAACGACCCGCGGTACGACCGCATCAGCGAGACGCCGCTCGTGCTCGGGATGGACGAGGCGCACAACTTCCTCGCCAGCGGCGACACCGCGCAGGCCCGCCAGGTCATCGGGCGATTCACCGAGGCGGCCAAGCAGGGCCGCAAGGAGCGCCTCGGGCTGTTCCTCGTCAC
>CAYYSW010000068.1:0-10988 GCA_964474395.1 uncultured Halobacteriales archaeon | reverse complement strand
CAGCGGCAGCCACGCCAGCCACGACAGCCCGATCGCCAGCACGAAGAAGACGCCCACCTCGCGGTCCAGCGACCGCACCGATTCCTCTCTGCTCCCGCTCTCCCTCCCCGCCATGCTAGCCGGTATGACAGTAACGATGATTAACGTTTCTACCGCGTCTCGACCGTCGGTAACGATGCCTGCTACCGTCGTCTACGATTTCGCCGACGCGACCGTCGTGGATGGCTTGGTACCAGCTAGGCGGTCCCATCCGCGCCGTCGTCTGCGGCCCGATTCACGCCGTCGACAGGTGCGGCGTCATCGCTCGTCTCGTCGCCAGCGATGAGGCCATCGTCGCCGGCGGTGAGGCCGTCGTCGCCCCGGTCCGTCGCGGGTGGGGCGTCGTGGTGGTCGGAGTAGCCGTCGAACCACCGCGCGATGCGTTCGAGGCGGTCGACGACGTGGCCGGGCTCGCCGGAGCGGGAGAGCTCGTGGCCCTCGCGCGGGTAGCGTACGAGGCGCGTGTCCACGCCCTGCTTGCGCAGGAAGAGGTAGAGCATCTCGCCGTTGTTGACGGGCACACGGAAGTCGTTGTCCGCGTGCATCACGAGCGTCGGCGTGACGACGTCCTCGACGTGGGCGACGGGGGAGTGCGCCCAGAGGAACTCGGGGTCCTCCCACGGCGTCGCGCCGAAGTCCATCTCGACGAGCTTGAACGCGTCCGTCGACCCGTAGAACGACGAGAGGTCGTACACCCCGCGCTGGGCGACCGCGCCCGCGAACCGGTCGGTGTGGCCGACCAGCCACGCCGTCATGTAGCCGCCGAACGAGCCCCCGGTGACGAACTGGCTCGTCTCGTCGACGTACGCCCGGTCCGCGACGAGGTCCGCGCCCGCGAGGACGTCCCGCATGGTCACGTCGCCCCAGTCGCGTTCGATGGCCATGGCGTGCTCCTCGCCGTACCCCGTCGAGCCACGCGGGTTACACCAGAAGACGACGTAGCCGCGGGCGGCGAGCAACTGGAACTCGTGCCACATCGTCCCCGAGGTGGTCCACATCGCGTGGGGGCCGCCGTGTATCTCGACAGCGAGGGGGTACTGCTCGTCGTCCCCGTCGAACCCCGGGGGCGTCAGCACCCACCCCTGGATCTCGTGGCCGTCGTCCGACTCGAACCACACCTCCTCGGGTTCGCCGACGTGCCGGTCGGCGAGGTAGTCGGCGTTGACCTCGGTGAGTCGCCGCTCCTCGCCGTCCTCGAGCAGGAACACGTCGCCGCGGTGGCTCCACTCGCTGCGGGTGACCGCCGCGCGGCCCTCCCGGACGGACAGGCCGGAGAGCTCGCCGCCACCGGCGACACGCTGGGGGGACGCGTCCGTGCCCGCCCGCCGCAGGACCACCTCGCCCTCGTCGGGCGTGAGGAAGTACAGCGACCGGCCGTCCCACTCGAAGCCCTCCGGGACGACGGTCCGGTCGAGGTCGGCGGTGAGGACGGTCGTCTCCCCGCTCTCGCGGTCGAGGGCCAGCAGGTCCGTCTGACGCATCGTCGCCTTCTCCTCGGGCGTCCGGGGGTAGGCGAGCAGGCCGTCGTCGGTGGCCGCGAGCGAGATACCCCAGTCCGTCGTCTCGGCCACCGTCTCGCCCTCCCCGCCGGCGAGCGAGTACGCGTCGATGTCGTAGCCGAACGTGTCGTCGGGTTCCGGGTCGCGGTTGACGGCGTAGTAGAGCGTGTCGCCGTCGCCGAACTCGGGGGCGAGGTAGTCCCGGTCGCCGTCGGTGTGGCGGGTCACCTCACCGCCCTCGACGCCGGGGAGCGGGACGGTGTAGACGTGACTGCGCGTGTCGTCGAGGTAGGCCGCGTCGGCGCGGTATATCATCCGGTCGACGACCCGCGGGTCGGGGGCCTCGCGCTCGTACTCCTCCTCCCCGACCGCAACGTCGAGGCCGGCCTCGCGCTCGGCGGCCGTCGTCCGCTGGGTGAAGGCGACCCGGTCGCCGTCGGGCGACCAGGCGAGGTCCGAGACGCCCCCGACGACGTCCGTCACCTGCCGGGCCTCGCCGCCGTCGACCGGGAGGACCCAGAGCTGTGGCGCGTCGCCGTCCCCGCGGACGCTCGTGAACGCGAGGCGGTCCCCGGAGGGGCTCCAGCGCGGTTCGGCGTCCCGCCCCTCGCGTGCCGTGAACTGGCGGGCCGCGCCCTCGCCGTCGGTGTCGACGAGGTAGACCGTCGAGTCGTACTCCTCCTCGCCGTCGGGGAGGGTCCGGAGGAAGGCGACGCGCTCGCCGTCGGGGGAGAGCTGTGGAGAGCTGACCTGTGCGATGTCGTGGTAGTCGGGGGCCTCGACGTGCTGCATACCCCCTCCTGCAGGCGGGCCGTTGTAGCTCTGTGGAACCGTGCGCGCGCCGTCCGACCCAGGGCGGAAGCCTCAAGCGAGGCCCGCGACAGTCAAAAGACGATGACAGAACCGGTTCGCGTGCTGGTCGACGGTCCCCTCCCGGACGACCTCCTGGCCCGCCTCGAACGCGAACACGGCATCCGCGCGGCGAGCGGCGATGACCCGGTGGAGTGTGTCGTCGCGCTGGCCGGGGACGACGGGCCGACCCGGACCGCCGTCGGCGACGCGCCGCTGGTCGTCCTCTACGAGTCGGGGACGGCGGCCGCGGCGGCGCTCGACGCCGGGGCGGACCGCTGTGTCCATCACAGCGGCGACAGCGAGGCGGACGCGACACACCTCGCGACGGCCGTCAGGCGCGAGGTGGCCGACGCCGACGCCGGGCGGACCAGATACGAGGACCTCCTGCGCGAGTCACTCGACGCCCTCGCGGACGTCTTCTTCCTGTTCGACACGGAGATGCGCTTTCTCGCCTGGAACGAGACGCTCACCGAGGTGACGGGCTACACCGACGAGGAGGTCGCCCGGATGGAACCCGTCGAGTTCGTCGCCGAGGAGGACGTCGGTCCCATCACCGAGGCCATCGGACGGGCCATCCGGGAGGGCCGGGCCACCGAGACCGCCTCCCTCGTGACGAACGACGGCGAGCACATCCCCTACGAGTTCACGGGGACGGCCCTGACCGGCGACGACGGCGAGTTGCTCGGGGTCTGTGGCATCGGGCGGGACATCACCGAACGCCGCCGCCGCGAGCGGACCTTAGAGGAGCAAGCCGAGCGGTTGCGGACGCTCAACCGCATCAACGAGGTCATCCGCAACGTGAACCGCGACCTCGTGCGCGCCTCCACGCGCGAGGAGATAGAGCGGGCCGTCGTCGAGCGACTGGGCGGCGAGGAACCCTACCGGTTCGCGTGGCTCGGCGAGTACGACGCCACCGCCGGCCGGGTCGTCCCGCGGGTCAGTGCGGGCGACGGTGGGGGGTATCTCGACGCCCGCGAGCGGATGGACTTCGACGACGGCGACATGACCGCCGAGACGGTAGTCGAGACGGGCGCGGTGCAGGTAGCGGAGCGCATCGCCGAGCACCCGACCGTCGAACCGTGGCGGGCGGCGGCGCTGGAGGAGGGCTACGAGTCGGCGGCGGCGATACCGCTCGTCTACCGGGACGTGACCTACGGCGTCCTCTGTGTGTACGCGCCGCGGGCCGACGCTTTCGACGACACCGAGCGGACGGTCCTGCAGGAACTCGGTGAGACCATCGCCTACGCCATCAACGCCGCAGAGCGCCGCCGGGCGTTGCTCGCGGACACGGTCATCGAACTGGAGTTCGCCCTCGACGACGAGTCGCTGTTTCCCGTCGCCGCGTCGCAGGCGGGGGCGACCGTCGAGTTCACGGGGGCCGTCCCCGGCGAGGACGGCGACCTCGTGCAGTTCTACCGCGTCGAGGGGGCCACGCCGTCGGCCGTCCTCGACGCGACGAGGGTGGCGGGGACGGTGGTCAGAGAGACGGCCGACGGCGGTGTGGTCCGCGTCACGACAGCGGCGGGCCTCGGCGAGGTACTGGCCGACTTCGGGGGAGCCATCCGCTCGGTCAAGGCCGAGGACGGGACGGCTCGCGTCCGGGCGACGTTCCCACCGGGAACGGACGTCCGGCGGGTCGTCGAGGCCGTCCGGGGGTTCTCACCGGGCGCCGAACTCGTCGCCCGGCGGGAACGCGAGCGCGCCGGGGCGGGGCAGGACGACGGAGACCCCGTCTCGGCGCTGACCGACCGCCAGCGCTCCGTACTGACGACGGCGTACCTCTCGGGGTTCTTCGACGCGCCGCGGGCGAACACGGGGGCAGACATCGCCGAGATGCTCGGTATCTCCACCCCAACGTTCCACGAACACATCCGCATCGCCGAGCGGAAACTCGTGGAGGCGTTCCTCGACCCGCGACCCGACGCCGGATGAGGTGGCGTCGGCCCGCGGGGCGAAGCTGAACGTTATCTCTTGTCACACCATACATGAGAGGGGCATAGTTCTTTCATCGTAATCTCTCACGACAAGTAATGATAGACGGAGGCTACAACAAGGATGACGGAGAGGGGAACGAAAACGCGTCGGTGACACGGCGGACGTTCCTCGGGACGACCGGGATCCTCGCGGGGGCGGGACTGCTCGGGTACGGGACGGGGACGGGGACGGGGGCGGCCGCGGCGTCGGGACTCGACGTCGAGTTCCGCAACTTCCGGGCACAGGAGGCACGGAAGGTGTGGGACCGGGGCTACCGGGGGCGGGCCGACCGGACCATCGCGCTGACCGACTCCGGACTCGAAGCGCGCCACCCCGACCTCGGGCCCTGGAACGGCGTCCAGGCGCTCGTCGAGAACGGTGAGGTGGTGCTGACGCGCCCGGAGGAGAACACGGCCGAACGCGTGGCCGTCGGCGATGCCCCGTCGTTCTCGGGCACCGCGGGACCGGGGACGTTCGCGACGGGTGACGAGCTGTACCACGAGTTCACGACCCCGGCGGGCGTCGACGAGCTCGATGCGACGCTGTCGTGGACCGCCCCCGACGCAAACGACTTGGAGTTCAGACTCGACCGGAAGGTCGACGGGGCCTGGGAGGAAGTCGCGCGGTCGGCGACCGCGGAGCCGACCGAGAGCGTCTCGACGGCCGTCGAAGCCGAGACGCAGTACCGCTACGCGGTCGAACTGTACCTGAACGCGACGACCACCTACGAGATAACGGGGACGTACTTCGAGCAGCAGGGCGGCGAGCGCGTCACCGTCGACGAGAGCGAGGTGTTCGCGGGCGTCGGGGGGACGCCGACGGCCGACACTCCGAAGACCGTCGGCTGGTACGACGCGGGCACGCGCTACGGGAGCTACGACCGCCCGCGGGACCCCAACGGCCACGGGACACACTGCTCGTCCATCATGGGCGGGAGCGGGCGCGCGAGCGCTATCGACCCGTCGAGCGTCGTCCAGGAACGGCCACGGACCGCGCTCGCGGCCGTCGTCGGCAACGTCCTCTCCTACGAGGTGGACGCCGAGGCCGGCACCGGCGTCTTCGGGTCGGCCTACGGCGAGGGCCTCGAACTCCGTATCGAGGCGCCCGACGGGACGGAGGTCGACAGCACGTCCATCACGGGTGACGCGAGCACGACGGACAACGTCGTCGTGGAGGGGCCCGCGCAGGAGACGGGCACCTACACCGTCTACGTCCAGGCGGCGGGCAACACCGCCGTCTCCGCGGCGTACCTCGACCGGGTGGCGGTCGGCGCGTTCCTCGACCCCGCCTCGACGGCCGCAGACCGCACCGGCGAGGACGCGGGCCTGCACTCGGGGGTCGCCCCCGACCACGGCCTCATGTGCCTGCAGGGGCTGAGCGGCCCGACGGCCGACCTCGCTGCCAACGCGGAGGACTTCGCGCGGATATTCAACATGCGCTCGGTCAACATGTCGTGGGGCTACGTCGGCGGCCTCCCGCTCGGGAGCGCCGGCGGCATCCTCGACGACATCCCCGCCGCCATCAAGGACATCGCACAGGCCGGAATCCTCACCTGCGCGGCGGCGGGCAACGCCGCGACCCCGGCGAACGGCAACGGGTCGCCGGCCATCGCCGACGAGTGCGTCTCCGTCGTCGCGACCGGACCGCTCGACGGTATCTCGGCGTACTCCTCGGGAGGAATCGGCGGCATCGACGAGGACGCCGACTTCACCTCGCCGGCACCCGACGACACCTACACCAAGCCGGACGTGACCGCCCCCGGCGGCTACGTCACCGACCTCGTCAACGCGGCGCTCACCGGCGACCCCGACGCGCCGGAGGACGAACAGCCCCCCATCCGCGAGTACACGGGCAAGGCCGGCACCTCCATGGCGACGCCGTTCACCACGGGCGTCTCCGGCCTCGTCGCGCAGGCGATGGAGGAGGACGCGCCGTCCGCCATCTCGCTTCCCGCGCCCGCCGACGCCGGCATCGAGGACGTCTACCTGCTGAAGCAGGCCATCCTCGCGACGGCCTCCGAGACGGTCTTCACGGCCGCACCGTACCACCGCGTGAAGGCGCCCACCTACGACTTCGGCGGGCGCGACCCCTTCGAGGGCTTCGGCCGGGTGAACCCGGGGGCCGCCGTCGACGCCGTCAGCCGCGAACTGTCCGGGACGACCGACGAGACGGTCGGTCTGGACGTGCCCCGCGACGACCGGGCGGTGGCAGGCTACGTGCAGGCCGGCCCTGGCACCGTCACCGCCGAGGTGTCCTTCGAGGGCTACTCCGGCGGCGAGAAGGGGCAGGCGGCGGGCGACCCACACGTCGACCTGTTCGTCTACGACGCCGAGACCCCGGCGCGCTTCGGCGAACCGAACGTCGTCGGGCGGGCACAGGGGCTCGACGGGAACGCGAGCGTGCAGGTCTCGCTGGGTCGCGACAGCCCCACCCGGACGCTGTACGTCGTGGCGAAGCTCGTTAACGTCCCCGGCGCGGTCAACGGTACCGACGTACAGGCGCGCCTCGACCTCTCGGTGGACGCCGAGGAGGGTTTCTTCGTCGACGGCACGCGGACCGACGACGGGTCGGTGTTCACCGGCGGCCAGACCAACCAGGTGGACATCACCGTGAACCCCTCCGAGAAGAGTCGGGTACGCGACGTCGTCCCGGCCGAGTGGACCGTCCTCGCCGACCAGGCCGACGACGTCGAGCGCGTCGAGGAGGGCGAGGGCGTGAAGTACGTCCACTTCCGGAGGAAGGCCAAGGCGGACGCGGACACCGCCTACACCTACTTCGCTGAGGCGCCGAACGGACTCACCTACTCGGGGGCGTACACGTTCGGGCCGGTCGAGGCGAACCCTGGCGAGGGCTGGGTGGGCGTCGCCGGCACGAGCGACACCAACGTCGTCGAGGGCCAGAACACGAACGTCTGAGACGGAAGCCGCCGCGTACGTCCGAGGCAGGAACCGCCATACTTTTATGCTAAACTATTTTCTATGAAAATAATTCGCATCCGACGATGACAGACGACACCACACACACCAGCAGACGGACCGTGCTGAAGACGACGGGCGCACTGGGCGTCGGCGCGCTGCTCCCGGCCGCGACGGGGGCGGCGAGCGCCGACGAGGGGGGACTCGTGGGTGACCTGCTCGACACGACGACCGACGCGCTCCAAGAGACGCTCGTGGTCTTCGAGTCGAACAGCGCGGTGGGGAGGCTCGGCGAGTTGGACCTCGCGGAGGGGTTCCTTTCGTTCGAGGTGCTCCCGGTCGGCTACGCGCTCCTGACGGGCGGGCAGGTCGAGGAGGTGGCCTCGTGGGACTCGGTGCGCTACGTCGAGAAGAACCGCGAGCTGGACTACCACAACGACGACGCACGCGAGGTGACGAAGGCAGCGGACGTCCAGAACGACCTCGGGTACACCGGGTCGTCGGTCCACACCGCGGTCATCGACTCGGGCGTGGACGGCGACCACCCGGACCTCGCGGGCGTCGAGAACAACTACCAGTGGGCCGGCAACCCGCTGGGCGATCCGACGCTGTGGGTTCCGGTGGGGGACCTCGACTCGGACACCATCGGCCACGGCACCCACTGCTCGGGCACCATCGCGGGCGACGGGTCCGCGAGCGACGGCCAGTTCAAGGGGATGGCCCCCGACGCGGCGTTGACCGTGTACTCCTCCGGTGCAGCGGTCTCCATCCTGAAGGCCGCCGCAGCCTTCGACCACGTACTGGCGAACCACCGCGAGGAGGTGCAGGTCGTCTCGAACTCCTACGGGGCGGCGAGCGCCGACGACTACAACCCCGACGGGACGCTCCAGACGGCGACCTGGGAGACGTTCGAGGCGGGCCTCCTGCCGGTGTTCTCGGCCGGGAACTCTGGGCCGGGGAACGACACGCTCAACGACTACGCGAAGGCCCCCCACGTGCTCTGTGTCGCCGCGACGAGGGACGACAGGACCGTGACGGACTTCTCCTCGCGGGGGCGGGCGGCCTCGACGGGCGCGAACTACGACCGGAAGACGGCACTCGACAACCTGCGGAGCTACTACGAGTCGGGGAGCGCCTCGGGGCCCGTGGGGCTGTACCGCAACGGCGTCGGCGCGCCCGGGAACGCCGTCGTGAGCACGATGTCCCCCGCCGACGCGCTACAGGACGGCGACGACCGGATTTACTACGCCGCCATCTCGGGCACCTCGATGTCCTGTCCGGTCACGAGCGGGACGGCCGCGCTGGTCATCGACGCCTACCAGCAGAGCGGTCACGGGACCCCCGCCCCGATGGACGTGCTCAACACCGTCGAGGCGACGGCCTACGAGGCCCACGGGAGCTACACCCCGGCGAACATGGGTGCCGGCTTTGTCGACGCGGAGGCGGCCGTGACCCGCGCCGAGAACGGGAACCTCGCTGGCTTCGGCGACGTGACGCTCACCCAGCCGTAGGCGTCCCCGCCCCGGCGTCGCTCCCGGGAGCCGGTCTCACTCCCGCGTTACTCCTCGCGGTTCCCGTCGTCGAGACCGAGAACCGCCCCGATGCGCTCGCGGTAGCGCGCCGCCGCGCCCGCGGCGCCGAACACCCCCGCGCCGAGGCCCGCGTCCTTCAGGTCGCTCCCGCTGCTGTCGGGCTTGAACCGGAGCGCGTAGACGCCCGTGTTCACGTCGGAGGCGTAGGTGACGCCCCCGTGCTGGACGGCCGACCACGTGAACGGCGCGGCGTGGTTCAACCCCTCCATCTTCGAGGACTCCGGCACCTCGTTGGCCGCCTGGAAGTACCCCCGCTCGGTCAGCTCCCACGGCCCGGTCCCGATCTCGAGGAAGCGCGTCCCGCCGTGGTAGTGGGCGAGGTGGACGTACCCGCCGTCGGTGACGTCGAAGTTGTGCGGGCTGAGCGTGAAGTTGCCGAACGAGACGTCCGACTTCCACTCCCACCGGTCGAGTTCGACGATGTTGTCCGACCCGTCGAAGCCGTCGTCGAGGCCGTCGGCGTCGAGGAGGTAGAGCTTCCCCGAGGAGCCGTCGTCGACGCTCCGTACCTCCTGTCCGGCGACCACGACGCGCGTGCCGTCGACGAACGCCGGCGCGGGCTCGGCGTAGTGGGCCGCGTCCATCGAGAAGTGCCCGAGCACCGAGACGTCCGTCGGGTCCGAGAGGTCCAGGGCGAACAGCCCCTCGTCCCAGTACGAGAGATACCCCACCGGCTTCCCGAGCCGGGGGTCGTCCTGGACGGTGATGTCGTGGACGTACGAGAGCCCCCCCTCTCCGGCGTCGAGGAGGTTCCCGTCGACGGTGAAACGGTTGACGAGAAGGAGGGCGCCCGTCGTCCGGTCGAACTCGAGGACGTACAGCCCCGCCGTTCCGTCGTTGAGGTCCTTGACCGCGAAGAGGTACTCCGACCCACCGATCTCGTGGTAGGTCGCGTTGTGCGGCCCCGTCGTCCAGGCGTCGTAGGTGGCGACGACCCGCGGGTTCGCGGGGTCGCTCACGTCCACCGCCTGCAGGGCGCTGGCGCTGGCGCTCGTCCCGTCACCGTCCGTCCCGGGTGTGGGGTCGGTCTCCTCGAACAGCGCGGTGAACGGCTGCTTCGAGAGGAAGACGTACCGTCCGTCGTCGCTCACTTTCACGTCCATCACGGCCGCCGCGGGGTTGTCGTTGCGCAGGAACGAGACCACCGAGAGCTCCGCCTCGCGCAGCTCCGTCGGCGTCCCCGCCGCGTTGAACTCGCTCACGTCGAGGAGGGCCATCCCCCGGTCGTTCGTCGGGTCGTCCGAGGAGAACACGCCCACGTAGAGGTAGTCGCCGTGCGCCCGGAGTTCGGTGATGGCGCCGTAGTGGGGCGACGCTGGCGATCCGTTCTCGCTCGCAGGGCCGACGCCGCCGAGGCTGTGATACCCCACCTCCTCGACGTTGCCCGTCCGGTCGTGCTGGCTGCCGTCGGTGTGGTCGTGGTCGCCGGACCCCGTGGAAGCGGGGGCGTCCGAGCCGCCGGCTTTCTCGTGTGCGCTCACCGTCCCCGCGAACGGGAACAGCGAGGCCGCACCCGCCGCGCCCGCCGCGCCCAGCACGGCCCGTCGCGGGAGCTCGATGTCGTCGGTCGACTCCGCGGGTCGCTCGTGGAAGCGAGACATTATCACAGACGGGGAGCGGAGGTGAAAAACCTGAGTGCCCAATATCTCGGGGTGTCCCGACCGGGACGGCGTGAGCAAAGCCTTTACCGACTCCATTGCGTAGCCCTCGCCAATGGTACTCGACAATCTCGGCAGTTCTCTTCGCGGCACCCTGGACAAGTTGTCCGGGAAGTCCCGCCTGAGCGAGGAGGACGTCAACGAGGTGGTCAAGGAGATACAGCGGTCGCTCATCCAGGCCGACGTGGACATCGACCTCGTGATGGACCTCTCGGACTCCATCAAACAGCGGGCGCTGGAGGAGGACCCGCCGGGCGGGACGAGTGCCCGCGACCACGTCCTGCGCATCGTCTACGAGGAGATGGTCGCACTCGTCGGCGACTCGACGGAACTCCCCCTCGAATCCCAGACCATCCTCCTCGCGGGCCTGCAGGGGTCGGGGAAGACCACCAGCGCCGCCAAGATGGCGTGGTGGTTCTCGAAGAAGGGGCTCCGCCCCGCGGTCATCCAGACCGACAC
>CAYYSW010000067.1:0-11278 GCA_964474395.1 uncultured Halobacteriales archaeon | reverse complement strand
TTCGGCGTTGAGCAGCGGCACCTCGATGGCCTCGCGCACTTCGAGTATCTGCTCTTCGAGGCCGCCGATGTCGGCGTACTCGACGTCGGGCGACCCGTCGACCTGCATGGCCTGCGCGCGGGCGTCGGTCTCCGCGTCGAGGACGGACTGGATGGAGAACGAATCGTTGATGGCGACGCGGTCGCCGGCCTCGAGTTCACCTTCCAGACGCGGCGCGGCGTCGGTGAGGACCTCCTGGTTGTTGCCGTGCTGTTTGATGATGACGTCGTCGTCGGTGACCTCCTCGACCGTGGCGATGTACTGGACGGACGTCTTGAGCGTCTCGTTCTCGCGCTGGAGCGTGTCGACTTCGTCGCGGAGCGATTCCTGTTGGCCCTGTGCGTCGTCGAGTTGCTCTTCGAGTTGGTCGTTGACCTCGACCAGCCGGGCGAAATGCCGCTGGAGCGCGTCGAGCCGCTCGTCGGGCGACATGTCCGGATCGAGTTCCAACTGCGGGCGATCCGGCAACGAGGGGCTGCGTGACATAGAGTACTACGGGATACGAGACTGGGCTAAAAGGGCCTTTGGGTCCCGGGGGGCCTCAGGTCAGGCTGGCGAACTCCTCGACGTACTGGCGGTAGGTGTCGACGGCCGACTCGATGGGCGCCGGCGACGCCATGTCCACGCCCGCGATGCGCAGCAGGTCGAGGGGGTACTCGCGGGACCCCGACCGGAGGAACCGGAGGTAGTCCTCGGCCGCGCTCTCGCCGTCCTCCTGGATGCGTTCGACCAGCGCCACCGCCGCCGAGATGCCCGTCGCGTACTGGTAGACGTAGAACGCCCGGTAGAAGTGCGGGATGCGCATCCACTCGCGGGTGATGTCCTCGTCGACTACCGCCGGCTCGTAGTACTCCCGTTTCAGGTCGCCGTACAGGTCGTCCAGCACGTCCGGTGTGAGCGCCTCGCCGTCCTCGCTCATCTGGTGGGCGCGGTGTTCGAACTCCGCGAACATCGTCTGGCGGAACAGCGTCGAGCGGAACCGTTCGAGGTACTCGTCGAGGACGTGCCGGCGGAACCGCTCGTCGTCGACGGTCTCCAGCAGGTAGTTCGTCAGGAGCGTCTCGTTGACCGTCGAGGCCACCTCGGCGACGAATATCTCGTAGCCGCTGTAGATGTACGGCTGTTCGTCGCTGGTCAGGTCCGAGTGCAGCGAGTGGCCGAGTTCGTGGGCCAGCGTGTACATCGAACTGATGTCGTCCTGGTAGTTCATCAGGATGAACGGCTGGCTGTCGTAGGTGCCCCCGGAGTAGGCGCCCGACTGCTTGCCGGCGTTCTCGTAGACGTCCACCCACCGCGATTCCAGCCCCTCCGCGAGTCGCTGCTGGTAGTCCTCGCCGAGGGGGGCGACGGCCTCGACGATGTACCCTTTCGCCTCCTCGTAGGAGACCTCGGGGCTCTCGCCGTCGGCGAGGGGGGCATAGAGGTCCCACATCCGCAGTTCGTCGACGCCGAGCGCCTCGCGCTTCAGGTCGGCGTGGGCGTGGAGGACGTCGAGGTTCTCCCGGACGGTGTCGACGAGGGTGTCGTACACCTCCGTGGGAACGTTCGCGCTGTCGAGGGCCGCCGATCGCGCCGTCTCGTAGTTCCGGGCGTCGGCGAGCTTGATGTCCGTCTTGACGCTGTTCTTGTAGGCCGTCCCGACGGAGTTGCGCACCGTCTCCCACTCGCCGTAGAACTGCTCGTGGACCTCGCGGCGGAACTCGCGGTCCGGGTGCTTCTGGAGCTTCGTGAAGTTCGAGAGCGTGATGCGCGTCTCGCCGTCCTCGGGGTGGTCGACCGACGGGAACTCCATGTCCGCGTTGGTGAGCATGTTGTACACCTCGCCGGCCGCGCCCGTGACCTCGCCCAGCTCGGCGAGCAGTTCCTCGACCTCCGCCGACCGGGTGTGCGGTTTCATCCGCAGAACGTCGTCGAAGTAGTGCTCGTACTCCGCGAGGGCGGGCTCCGCCTCGACGTACGACTCGATGTCGCCCTTCGAGAGCTCCTGCAGTTCGGGTTCGAGGTAGCTCGACGCGCTGCTCGCGTCGGAGTACAGCGACTGGGCGCGCGCCTGGAGTGCCTGGTAGGTCCCGTCGCGCGTGTCCTCGTCGCTACGCATGCTCGCATACGAGTAGACGTTCGAGACGGTGCGCATGACCGTCTCGTACTGTTCGAGGACCTCACGGAGCGTCGCGGCGCTCTCGGTCGCGCGGCCCTCGTAGGCCGCGAGCGCCTCGATCTCGGCCTCGCACTCCTCGTAGGCCGCCTCCCACTCCTCGTCGTCGGCGTAGATGTCCTCGAGGTCCCACTTGTACTCCTCCTCGATATCGCCGCGCTCGGGGACTGAACTCATGTACGTGGGTTGCTCGCACGACTGTTAAACCCGTCGTCGTCGGGGCCACCGTCCGGCGATTCGACGCCACGAGCGGGACGGAATCGCCGTCGTCGCGGGCGGGGAGCGCAGGGTTTTCACCCCGACCCGCAAACGCCACCCATGGACGACATCCACCGGGCGCTCGGCCGCGCCTGGCATGACGACGCCGCGTGGACGTTCCTGACGCGACTGACCGAACTCGGCGATCGACTCGGCGGCCACCCGGGAGAGCGACGCGCCGCCGACCTCGTCCACGAGGCGTTCGCCGACGCGGGCGCCGACCCCGAGGTCGAACCCTTCGAGATGAGCCGCTGGACCCGCGGGCACGCGGAGCTCGGTGTGACCGCCGACCGCGACGGCGAGTCCGTCGAGCGCTCCTTCGAGACCATCGCGCTGCCCTACTCGCCGGCCGGGCGGATCCGCGGGGAGCTCGTCGACGTCGGTCACGGCACCCCGGAGGAGATCGAGGCCGTCGGCGACGCCCTCTCGGGGAACGTCGCCGTCGCCAGCACCGACACGCCCCCGGAGAAGGGGCGGTTCGTCCACCGAATGGAGACGTTCGGGCACGCGGCGGCCGCGGGCGCGGCGGCGTTCGTCTTCGTCAACCACGTCGAGGGACAGCTCCCGCCGACGGGCGCGCTCCGGTTCGACGCCGAGGCGGCCATCCCCGGCGTGGGTGTCTCGAAGGAGACCGGCGCGTGGCTGACCGAGTACGCAGCGATGGGTGGGGAGGCGACCGTCGAGGTCGAGGCACACACCGACCCCGGTGAGAGCCAGAACGTCGTCGGTCGACTCGGCCCCGACACCGAGGAGTGCGTCGTCGTCACGGCCCATTACGACGCCCACGACATCGCGGAGGGCGCCCTCGACAACGGCTGTGGCATCGCTACCGTCGTCGCCGCCGCTCGAATCCTCGCGGAGATGGACCTCGACCGGCGGGTCGTACTCGCGGGCGTGGGCTGTGAGGAGATCGGCCTGATGGGCAGCGAGGCACTCGCGGCGTCGCTCGACACCGACCGCGTGCGTGCGGTCTGTAACGTCGACGGCGCGGGCCGCGCCCGGAACCTCCGGGCGTACACCCACGGGAGCAGCGCGATGAAGGACCTCGCGGAGTCGGTGACGGACGAGTGGGACCAGCCGCTGGCCGTCACCGAGGAACCGCACCCCTACAGCGACCACTGGTGGTTCCTCCAGGAGGGTGTGCCCGCCCTCCAGTTGCACAGCCAGCCGCCCGCCGGCGCCGAACGCGGGCGCGGGTGGGGACACACCCGCGCTGACACGCGCGACAAGGTGGAAGTGCGCGACATCCGCGAACACGCGATGCTGGCGGCGCTCCTCGTCCGGGAACTCGCCGCGACCGACGATCCCGGCCGAATCGACGCCGACGAACTGGCCGAGCAGTTGCGCGAGGCCGACGCCGAGAAGGGGATGCGCGCGGCGGGTCTCTGGCCCGACGGCTGGTAGTCCGCGTCAGACCCCGTCCCGAATCGTCCGCGCCACCCGCGCGCCGGTCCGCCGTTCGACGCGCCGGGCTTCGAACACCTCGCGCGCGCTCGCGGCCGCCCGCTCGTCGGCCGTGAACTCGAGGCTCGGATACGAGACGTCGGTCAGCACGAGGGGTTCCGGCGGCGCGGCCGGCACCCCCTCGCCGCCCGAGAGCACCTCCCCGGAGAGCACCCGGTCGACGTAGCCCGCCTCACGCTCGCCGCGGGCGACCTCGCCGACGAGCCCGACGATTCGGCGGACGAGTTCGCGTGCGAACCCGCCCGACTCGACCGTGACGACGAGGAACGCCCCGTCTACCGCGAGGGCCGTCGCCAGCGTCCGTTCGGTCCCCTCGCCGTCGGGCGTGAGGTTGTGCAGGTCGTTGTGGCCCGCGAGCCGGGAGAGGACCGCCCGTGCGCGCGCCGCGTCCGCGCCGGGCGCGTGGAGGTGATACGTGTAGGTCCGCGAGACGGCGTCGTGGGTGGCGTGGAACCCCTCGGGTGCGGGCGCCGAGGCCCACGCTCGTACGTCGGCGGGGAGTTCGGAGTTGAGCGCCCGGGGGGTCAGCCAGTCGGGGCCGTTCACTGTAATCGTCTGTGCGAGCGCCGACACGCCCGCGTCGGTCCGGCCCGCCGCGGCGTAGCCGGGCGGTCGGTGGTCGGACGGGTCGTACACGCCCAGCCGGGCGAGCGCGGCGAACAGCGTCCCCTCCACGGTGGGGACGTCCGGTTGGCGCTGGAACCCCGAGAACGCCGTCCCGTCGTAGGCCACCCGGAACGCCCGCATCGACCTACTCGTAGTCCTCGTAGGTCGGCCGGCCAGACTCGGGCGGGAACTCCGAGAGGGGGGCGGTCGTCTGCTCCCCGCTGTCCATGTCCTTGACCGTCACCTCGTCGTTCTCGAGGTCGCGCTCGCCGACGATGACGACCGTCTCGGCGTTGATGGAGTCGGCGTAACCCATCTGCGCGCCGAAGCTCCGGTCGGCGACGTCCGTCTCGACGACGTGGCCGAGGTCGCGCAGCCCTCGCGCGATGTCGCTCGCGACGGCCCGCGTGTCGCCCACCGAGAGGACGTAGTAGTCCGTCGAGACGGCCTCCTCGGGCCAGACGCCGGCGCGCTGGAGGAGCAAGGGCAGGGTGGAGTTCATCACGCCGAGGGCGACGCCCACCGCGGGGGTGGGCTGGCCGCCCGACTGCTCGATGAGGTCGTCGTAGCGCCCGCCGCCGAACACGGAGCGGGACACCTCGCCGGTGGTGTCGAAGCACTCGAAGACGACGCCGGTGTAGTAGTCGAGGCCGCGGGCGGTCCGCAGCGAGACCGAACAGTACTCGCGGGCGCCGAGGTCCTCGACGGCGTCGAGGACCGCTTCGAGGTTGTCGACGGCGTCCTCGACGCGGTCGGTCCCCGCGAAGTCGGTCAGTTCCGAGAGGTCCCCGACGTCGAGCAGCTGGTCGAAGCGCTGGGCCTCGTCGAACGTGAGGCCGGCGTCCTCCAGCAGCCCGTAGTACTCCGCGTCCTCGACCTTATCGCGCTTGTCGACGGCGCGGATGGCCGCCCGGGTGTCCACCTCGCTGTCAAAGGCCTCCAGCAGGCCCCCGAGGATGTCGCGGTGGGACACCTTGAAATCGAAGTCCTCGGACGTGAGGCCGAGTTCGACCAGCGCGTCCGCGGCGAACGCGAGCACCTCGGCGTCGGCCTCGGGTTCGGCGCTCCCGAAGACGTCCACGTTGGTCTGGTAGAACTCCCGGAACCGGCCCTGCTGGACCTGTTCGTAGCGCCAGAACGGCCGCGTCGAGAACCACTTGATGGGCTTCGAGAGCTCCTGTTGCTTGGCGACGACCATCCGGGCGACCGTCGGCGTGAGTTCGGGCGTGAGCGTGACGTGCCGGCCGCCCTTGTCCTCGAAGTCGTACAGTTCGTCGACGATGTCGTCCCCGCTCTTGTCCGTCCACAGTTCGGCGCGTTCGAGCGCTGGCGTCGCTATCTCGCGGAAGCCGTAGGCGCGCGCGACGCGCTCGATGGTGTCGATGACCTCCCGGTGGGGGGCCATCTCGGCGGGGTAGAAGTCACGAAACCCCTTGATGCCCTCGTACATATCGGTACGTCACGGAGGGCGCACTTCAACTGAGCGGTACGGGGACATACGGGCAGCCGACGCTGGAGCGGCCGCTGGCCGGTCGTGGTCGCTCGACGACGGTCGGAAAACGCGAGAGGACGGGTGGTCTAACGGTGTTCGATGTTGAAGCTCTTCGAGTCCGGGGTCAGCTCCTGGAGGAGCTGTTTCATCTGGTCCTCGTCGATCTGGCCCTGCACGCGCCCGGACTGGGCGAGCGCGACGATCTGCTGTTCGATCTGGTCGGCGTGGTCGGGCTTCGACATCTTCACCGAGTTGAGGCGCTTGCGGGCCCCGTCGGTGAGGTACTGGCGGAGGACGGCCTGCTTCTGGGCCTCGGCCTGTTCCTGCTGGGCCTTCAGCTGCTCCTCGTCCATCTCGCCGCCGCCTTGCTGCTGTTCTTTGAGCTTTTCCATCTACTTCTGTCGGAGCTCCTCCAGTTCGTCCTCGCTTGGCATGCGTGTGCCTTGGTGGTTCCACAGTAAAACCGTGACGCTGCTAGACAGGGGTGGCCGGCTACCGGTAGGACGATTCCACCGCGAACGTCGCCTCGCCCTCGCCCATCAGCACCGTGAACTCCCCGGGCTCGACCGTCCGCTTCCCGTCGGGGCTCATCACGCCGAACGCCTCGACGGGGATTTCGACCCGCGCCGTCCCGCGCTCGCCGGGGTCGAGGTCGACCCGGTCGAACCCCGCCAGTTCGCGGACCGGCGTGACGCGCGAGCTCACCTCGTCGCGGACGTAGGCGTGGACCGTCTCGACGCCCGGCCGCCCCCCGACGTTCGCCACCTCGACGCTCGCCTCCAGGACGCCGCCGGGACCGGTAGCGGTCGTCGAGAGCTCCACGTCGCCGTACTCGAAGTCGGTGTACGTCAACCCGTGGCCGAAGGGGTACAGCGGGTCGTAGGAGGACGGGTGCTCGTCGGCCCCGATGGGCGTCGGATTGGGGAGGTGGTCGAAGCGCGTCGGGAGGTGGCCCGCGGACCGGGGGATCGAGGCGGGTAGCGTCCCCGAGGGGTCGTTCTCGCCGAACAGCGTCTCCGCGACGGCGAGTCCGCCCTCGCTGCCGGGGTAGTACGCCATGAGCACTGCGGGGGCGTGCTCGGCGGCCCACGGAACCGCCAGCAGTCGGCCCGTCACCAGCACCAGTGCCGTCGGCGTCCCGGCGTCGATGACCGCTCGCAGGAGGTCCCGCTGGGCGTCGGGCAGTCCGATGTCAGTCCGCGTCGGGAACTCGCCGACGTCGCCGGTGATGTCGGCGGGCCCGAACTCGTGGATGTACCAGTTCTCGCCGAGGACGACCACTGCGGCGTCCGCGTCGGCGGCCGCCTCGCGGGCGGCGTCGACGTCACCGGGGTCGGTGATGCCCGCCCCCGGCTCGTAGGTGACCTCGGTGTCGTCGCCGGTCACGGCCTCGACGCCCTCCAGCACCGTCGTCCCCTCGCTCTCGGGGACGCTCCACCCGCCGACCTGGTTGGTCACGCTGTCGGCGTTCGGGCCACAGACGAACACCTCGTCGGTGTCCGGGTCGAACGGCAGGACCGGCGACCCGTCGACGGGGTCGTTCCCCAGGAGCGTCATCGTCCGGCGGGCGGCCTCGCGTGCGGCGGCGCGGTGGTCCTTGTCCGAGAGCACCCCGTCGGCGGCCGTCGGGTCGACGTACGGGTCGGAGAACAGGCCGAGGTCGAACTTCGCACGGAGGACCCGCCGGACGCTCGCGTCGACGCGCGCCTCCGAGAGTTCGCCCGCCTCGACCAGCGCGCGGAGGTGCTCGGCGGAGGCCGGTCCGCCGACGGAGGTGACGTCGAGGCCGGCGCGGAACGCCGCCCGGACCGACCCCTCGGCGTCGGCGGTGACGCGGTGGTCCTCGTGGAGCATCCGGACCCCGTTCCAGTCGGAGACGGCGACCCCGTCGAAGCCGAGTTTCTCACGCAGGAGCGTCGTCAGGTATCGCGGGGAGGCGTGGGCCGGTTCGCCGTCGATGGCGTTGTAACACGGCATGACCGACTCCGCGCCCGCGTCGAAGGCCGCCTCGAACGGCGGGCGGAACACGCGGTGGAACGTCGAGGCCGACACGTCGACGGGTGCGGTGTCCTCGCCGCGTTCCGGCCCGCCGTACGCCGGGAAGTGCTTGGGCGTCGAGAGCACTCGCTCGCCCCGGTCCCCGTCGCCTCCGTGGCGATACCCCTCGACCTCCGCCCGGACGAGGGCGGCACAGAGCCGGGGACTCTCGCCGTACGTCTCGTAGGCCCGACCCCAGCGGGGGTCGCGGAGGACGTCCGCCGTCGGGTTGTAGTTCTGGACGGATCCGGTCGCGCGCATCTCGCGGGCGGTGACCCGGGCGACCCGCCGGACGAGGGCTGGGTCGCGCGCGGCGGCCATCCCGAGGTTGTGCGGGAAGACGGTGCCGCCGTCCACGTAGGCGTGGCCGTGGACGGCGTCGGCGGGAACGAGGAGGGGGACGCCGAGGCGCGTGTCCTCGACGGCCGCCCGCTGCAGGCGGTTGACCGCCTCCGCGGAGGCAGCCGGGCCGTCGAGGGGTCCCCCGAGGAAGAACGGGGTGACGGTGCCGACGTGGTGGTCGCGGACCGCGTCCGCGGCGTCCTCGACGCCCTGTTCGCCGTTCAGGTCGCCGACGTACGTGCCGACCAGCTGACCGACCTTCTCGGCGACGGTCATCTCCCCGAGGAGCGCGTCGACCCGCTCGGGGACCGGGGCGTCCGCCGGATAGGGACTCCCTGTCATACACTGGTTCCCACGGGGCGCGGGGATAAACCCGCCCGTCGTCGCCGTCCGGGACGACCCAGAGGACGGCGTCGCCACTGTGCGGTCGGGGTCGGGAGAGAAGCGGCGTCCTCAGTTCAGGCGTAGCGTTCGAGCTCCGGGCGGTCGAGGTCCTCGAGGACCTCGCCGGCCGTCTCGTCGAGGAGCGCGCGGCCGTCACCGGTGATGCGGCGACCCTCGCCCTCCGCCGTCTCGACGTAGCCGGCCTCCTCCAGCTGCTGGAGGATGGTGCGGATGGTCTTGCCGCTGGCCTTCGTCTTGCGGTCGGGGCGGACGCGGTAGCGCGTCGAGCCCTGCTTGGACCCGCCGTAGCGACTCGACAGGCGCTCGACGCCGACGGGCTGGTCCTTCGCGACGGTGCGGAGGATGCTCGCGGCGCGGCGCTGCCAGAAGTCGTCCTGCTCGGGGGAGCGCTCGCGGGCGACCCCGGACTTCGTGAACTCGGCCCAGTCGGGCTGCTCGATGTCCAGCTTCTCGGCGACGGCCTCGATGAGGTCGTTTGCCGGGACGTCGTAGAACGTCGTCATTACCCGTACGGTCCGCCGCGGGCCGTTTAAACACATCGATGGCGCCCCGGAACGGGGGCCGTTCACACGGCCGCCGTGGCCCCCGTCGGCTCCCGCTCACCCGACCCGTCCCTCGGCGAACAGGCCGACGCCGAGGCCGACGAGGACGACCCCGGAGACCGCCTGCAGGGTCCCCTCGCGGCCGTCGAGTCGGCGCCCGAGCGCGCCCGAGAACAGCGCCACCCCGCCGAGGTACGCGGCCGTCAGGAGGGCGTACGTCGCCCCGAGCAGGCCCATCTCGACGGGGGCGTCCGCGCCCGCGGCGAACTGCGGGAGGAAGGCGAGGAAGAACAGCGCCACCTTCGGGTTGAGGACGTTCACCAGCACCCCCCGGGCGTAGCCGCCGGTCGCGCCGCCGTCGGCGTCACGCGTTCCGTCCTCGACCGAGAGGCCGCCGTCGTCGCGGTTCCGGATGGCGACGACGCCGAGGTAGACGAGGTAGGCCGCGCCGAGGTACTTCACGGCGGCGTAGGCGAGCGCGGAGGTCCGAAAGAGTGCCGAGAGACCGAGGGTGGCCGCCGCCGTGTGGACGAGGATACCCGTACTCACGCCGAGGGCGGCGCGGACGCCGACCGCGCGGCCGGCGCCGACGCCGCGCGAGAGGACGTAGAACGTGTCGGGACCGGGCGTGACGATGAGCGCCAACGCCGCGGGCACGAACAGGGCGAGCGTCGCGAGGTCCATCCGCCTCCCCCTGCGGGACGGCCGCTCCTAAAACCCCCCGGCTCACAGCGCGTCGAAGCCGTACATCGCCGCCACGCCGCCGCCGAACAGCGTCGGGAGCCAGTAGGTGACGACCCGGTGGATGAGGACGGCGGCGCTCGCCGTCGCGAGGTCGACGCCCGTCGTCGGGACGAGCAGCGCGATGAGCACCCCCTCGATACCCCCCAGCCCGCCGGGGAAGGGCGTGATGGAGGCGATGGAGCCGATGGGGATAACCAGCAGGGCGGCGGCGAAGGGGACCCGGAAGCCGAGCGAGTACAGCGAGACCCACAGCGACGCCGAGAGCGCGAGCCAGCCGACCGTCGCGAACCCGAGCGCGAGGACGAGCCGCCGCCGGTCCTCTGCGACCCGACCGACGGCGGTGAAGAAGCCCTCGATGCGTACGCGGACGGCGGCCTCGTCGGGTGGGCCCCGCCCCGGGATGGGTCGGGCGAGCCCCCGCGCGATGGGCGTGAGCGCGCGTGTGAGTCCGTCCTCGATGCGCAGGCGGTACCGCCACAGAGCGTAGCCGGCCAGCGGGATGGCGAGGGCGAGTGCCGCGACGGCGGCTCCGGCGACCCGCAACTGGCGGCCGAGCGTCGCCGTCGCCGCGAAGTAGCCGATTCCGACGGCGGCGAGCGAGATGGACGGGAAGAAGTTGAGCGCGTCCACGCTGGCGATGGCCGCCAGCCCCGACTCGTACTGGTTGTCGGTCGCGTCGGCGATGAGGTAGGCCGTGATGGGTTCGCCGCCGGCCTGCCCGAACGGGGTGACGTTGTTGGCGAACGTCGCCGCGGAGTAGATGAGCACGGACGTCGTCACCGAGACGGGCGTCCCGATGACGCCGAGGACGACGCGGAGCGAGAGTCCCCAGGAGACCAGCCACGCGAGACCGACGAGCGGGAGGAGGGCGAGTATCACGGGGTCGGCCATCCTCATCGTCTCGACGATGGTGTCGATGCCGATGACCCAGAGCAACACGGCGAGCGCGGCCAGCGCGGCGATGAAGCCGATGGCCGTCGCCCGCAGGTTGATGTCCATACCCCACGGCGCGGCCCTGAGCGGCTTGAAGCCACCGGACCTTATCTCCCCGGGCGCGATGGACGGCGTATGGACGAACGTGCCGCCCTCGCGCTCATCGGGTCGCGCCTCCCCGCGGCGGGCGACGACGCCGCCGTCGTCGACGACCTCGTGGTGACGACAGACATGCTCCACGAGCGGACGGACTTCCCCGCG
>CAYYSW010000066.1:0-11338 GCA_964474395.1 uncultured Halobacteriales archaeon | reverse complement strand
CTCGCCGACGAACAGGAGGGCGTGGTAGCCCGCGATGATGAACACCGCGGTCACGAGGACGTCGGCGAGTTCCCGGCGCGTGCGGGGGAGGGGGTCGTCGACGGCGTAGACGGCGTAGGCGAGCATCAGGACGCCCGCAACGTCGTACCGGACAGCCGCGAACAGGACGGGCGGGAACCCGTAGTCGAGGCCGGCCTTGATGGCGACGAAGGAGGCGCCCCACATCACCGCGAGGGCGAGGAACAACAGCAGGTCTCGGTACCGTGACACACTCGCGCTGGCACCGGCGCGCGCCTGAAAGTTTCGTTGCGCCCTCTCCGCTCGTTCCCTCCGGTCGGAGGCCGATACAGTGCCCTATCGAGCACTCTACGGGGCTATTTTGGCGTGAACCCCACAGTTCGCCCGCAGATTTAAGTCCGATGGGGTGAAGGTACCGGTATGGCCGCTTACGGTCGGCCGACCCTGCGAGACCTGTTCGACGAGTCCCCCACACCGCACATCGCGCACCCGCCGCGCACCCACCACCGAGACTACTACGTCGCGAGCGACGGGTCGTTCCGCGATTCCGGGAGCGGCGGACTGGGGGTCGTCATCGAGACCCGTGACGGCGAGACGGTCGCCCGACGGTCCCTCCCCGACAGTGTCCCCGACAACAACGTCGCGGAGTACCGGGCGCTCCACCTCGGACTCGACATCCTCGCCGCCCGAGCGCCGCCGACCGCCCGCATCGGCGTCCTCATCGACCACGACGACCTCGCGGCGAACGTCAACCGCGCCGCCATCGCCGCGCGCCAGCCCACGCTCGGTCCCCCCCACCCCTATCGGGTGCCCCACTCCTCCCGGAACCACTGGCGTGGCATCCGGGCGCGCATCTCGGGGTTCCACGAACTCCGGGCGGCCCGCATCGACAGCGCCGAGAACCCCGCACACTGTCTCGCAAACGCCCCCGACCAGTACGGGTTCGTCAACAGCGAACCCGACCGCTGTGTCCTCCCGCCGCTGGGCATAGAGGAGAACTCCCCGCAGTACCCGCCGCCCTCGCGGGCGAACCGCCACGCGGGCAACGCGAGCGACTGAGAACAGGACCTATGCGGGGAGAGTCCTGTCCCCGCGTTCCGGGACCACCACCGTCCGGGTCGCCGGTCCCTTCCTGAGGCGGACGGTCAGTCGCCCCTCGACCGCCGGGAGGTCACAGAGGCGGTAGATCCGGTCGTCGTACTCCGACAGGCGACGGAGGAGTGCCGACACCGCCCCTCCGGCCGACGAGTCGTCGGCGACCGCGAGTCGCAGGTCGCGGTCGTCGAGTCGGAGGGGGCCGCGTGCGTCCTCGGAGACGTCGGCGAGTTCGAGACACGTCTCGACGGTCTCCCAGTACCACCCCTGTCGGGGGACTGGGTGACCCGGCGGGACGCTGTAGCCGTCGAGCGGGACGCTCGCCTCGAACACCCCGAACGGGCGGAGGGTCCGCCGGGCCTCGCTGAAGACGTGTGCCACCTCCTCGACGGTCAGGCCGTCGAGCGACCCGTGGGCGTCGATTCTATCGAGGGAGTCCGCATCGAGTGGCCACGAGTCCGTCGGCGCACAGACGAGGTCGGTGTCCGGCCCGGGCTCCGGTCGCATCGTCATCCCCCCCGGAACCGGGTGGTCGCTGGACAGGTCGAGGACGTCGAGGGTCGGCGGATACCGGTAGTGAGTCATGCTGGTAACCCCACCCGCGGGTGACGGCAGGGGGTCGGTGGTCCCGGGTCGCCCGGCGGGGGTACCACATCACACAACGAGTCAACAAATCAATATGTTGTTTCGGGGCCGATACAGTATATACCTCTCGGGGCGCGAGCGGGGTCCTACCCGAGGAGACGGGCACCGCCGTTTCGCGGAGCGACGACGCGCACCTCGCCGGCGACGTCCGTCGCGGCGAGCGCTGCCTCGGCGGCGGCGCGGGCCGCGTCCGCGTCCTCGGCGCCCGTGATGCCGTACACGGCCGGCCCCCAGGAGGACTGGCCGACCCCCGAGACGACGCGTTCGCCGCGCAACGCCTCGATGAGTTCGCCGGCCGGCGGGCGGTAGACGCCCCCTTGTTCGTCGGCGTACCACGCGCCGTTGAGGCGGCCGAACTCGCCGATGGCCGTCCCGAAGCGCTCCCGGTCGCCCGTCGCCACGGCCGGGAGCACCCCACGGAGGAGGAGCGCCGCCGCCTCGTCCGCGATGGTCGGGTCGGCGCGCTCGACGACCGCCCGCATGCTGTCGTCCTCCTCGCCGCCGTGTTTCCCGGTCCCCTCGGGGACGACGAGGAGGACCCGCCAGTCCTCGGGCACGTCGTGGCGTGCCAGTACGGGCGGGACGGTCCACTCGCCCTGCGGCGGCGGGGCGGTGGTGAAACGCTCGGTGGGGTGGCCCGCGTCGACGACGAACCCGCCCGATTCGAAGGTGGCGACGCCGACGCCGCTTCTGCCTCCCCGTCCGAGCGAGGGCGGGCGCTCGCGGCCCCGCGGGTCGCGGTCGTGTGCGTATGCGACGGGGGCGAGGGTCGCGAGAGCGAGTTGCGTCCCGCTCCCGAGGCCGACGTGTCTGGGGAGCCCTTCGACCAGTCGGACGCGGGCGCCCGGCACGTCGAGGAGGTCGAGGGCGCGCCGCGCGGCCGGTTCGAGTTCCGGGTCGGCGTCGAGGGAGTCGGCTGGCGTCGCCTCGACGACCACCCGTGGCTCGTCGAGTGCGAGCCCGACACCCCCGTAGAGGCGCTCGCGGGCCAGCGAGAGGTTCTGGAAGCCGAAGTGCACGCGGGCGCCCGTCTCGACGCGGACCATCTGGTAGTGGGTTCAGCGGGACCGACCAAGCGGGTTTCGCCACCGGAGAGACGTGCCAGCAAGCGCCCGGACTACCACTCCCGGAAGTAGCCCTCGCCGGGGTCACGTCCGAGCGCGTAGCGGGCGTACCCCAGCGCGTAGGTGAGAAAGAGACCGAGGTAGCCCTCCTCGCGCTGCCGGCGGACGGACGTCTCGACCCACGCGTGGCGGTCGTAGACGACGTCGCCGTACTCGCGCATCCGCAGCGAGCAGTCGGTGTCCTCCATGAACGGCAGGGACTCGTCGAACCCGCCCGCGTCGAGGAACGGCCCGCGGCGGTACGAGCAGTTGTTCCCGCTGGCCTGGACGAAGCCGACCGGCCAGGAGACGCGGTACCACCAGTCCGAGAGCACCCGGAACAGCAGGTCATCCGAGCGGTCGCCGTCGAGGGGGCGCAACGGCCCGCCGACGCCGACCACGCGCTCGTCGTGGTAGTGGGCGCGATGTCGGGCGACCCACCCCGGGCCGACGACGGTGTCCGCGTCGGTGAAACAGACCACCTCGCGGTCGGTGGCGCGTGCCCCCTGGTTCCGAGCGGCGGCGGGGCCGTCCTCGCGTTCGTCGGCGACGACCCGGTCGGCGGCGGGGTGGGCGCGAGCCACGTCCCCGGTGCCGTCGTCGCCACCCACGACGACGACTACCTCGGCGTCCTGCCCGGCGAGCGCCGAGAGCGCGCGCTCGATGCCCTCGCGTTCGTTGTACGCCGGGACGACGACGGCCGCATCCATGCCCTCGGGAACCCGGAGCGCGGGCAAAACGCTGGTGGTTCGGGGTGGCGGGACCGTCCCCTCACTCTCCACCCGTCGGTCAGTTGTCCACTGCCGGGTCCGACCCCGAGTCCCGGGCGGCGGTGGGCCAGGAGTGGATGTCCTCGCCGCGCAGGAGGTCCGAGACGACGTAGCGCGCGAAGTGGAACGCCGCCACGACGAGCAGCGGCCCGAGGAAGATGCCGTACCAGCCGAAGAGGATGGGGCCGCCGATGTACGCGAACAGCATCAGCCCGCGGTGGAGCGCCCGCCCGGCGATGTACGGGAGGACGAACGTGAGCGGGATGAGATCGAGGATGAAGAACGCCCCGACGGTGAACGCCGCGGGGTATATCAGGAGGCTCTCGGGGGCGCGAAGCGCGTTGGCGAAGAGGAACACGGCGATGGGGACGTAGACGATCTTCCCGACGATGATGGGGACGATGCTCGCGACGCCCGTCAGCACGCCGAAGACGATGGGCAGCGGGATGCCGACGGTGGCGGGCGCGAGGTAGTTGTAGAGACTGTAGCCGACGACCGAGAGCACCGCGACCACCGACATGAGGAGGATGTTGCTGAAGTAGACGGAGCTGAGATCCTCGTCGACGGCTGCCACGTACGCGTAGGCCGTGCTCCCCTCGCCGACGGAGTCGCGAAACCAGTCGGCGATGCGCTCGTCGTCCCGGAGCAGGTAGTAGACGAGCGTCACCATCAGGAAGAAGTGGATGAGCACGGTGCCGGCGGTAGCGAGGACGCCGAGCACCTGGGAGACGACGGCCGGGATACCCCCCTCCCGGAGCCGCTGGAGTATCTGCTGTGGGCTCTGGAGGAATTCCGAGAGGCTGGTGAGCTGCTGGGGGTCGACGTACGGCTGGAGGACGCTCGGGTCGACCATGCTCACCTGCTGGATGCCGACGAAGACGACGTACCCCACGAGCGCGAGCAGCGGGAGGACGACGGCGGCCATCGTCAGCCCCACGGCGCGCCCCGCCGAGGAGACGTGCTCCTCGATGCGCCGGTTGACCGGCCGGACCGCGTAGTAGAGGAACAGTCCCGCCGCGAGCGTCCCGACGAAGACGTAGCCGACGAACAACAGGAGGAAGACGAACGCGACGACCCCGACCCACCACGCTCGCTTGCCCCGGCCTGCTGGTAGCACCGACGCCATCTACCGACCCTCCCCGGTCGGTCCCGTCACTGACCGTCTCGTGTCCATACGGGCCCGTCACGTTCCCGCTACTTGAGTGCGGGGCCCGCGCCCGCCGTGCAACGAGCGCGCACGGCGACGCCGCTCGGGGGCGTATCGTCGAGACGTCGGCAATGCGGGGATGGTGGGGACCCCCGCTGCCGTCCGCCACAGGTGGGTACAATCCCGACTACGTCGGGGGCTGGCCCCCTCGTCGCGTACTGAGAGGCAGCCACCTCTACAGAGGACCTCACCCATGTTAGTTCTTGACGGGTTACAGCGGGACCTTCTGTGATGTCTGACGGTTGCGAGTCGCGGCGATTCCTTCGAAACAGTTGCACGCTGCCGCATCGACGGTCCTCAGCGGCCCGCTCCGCGTGCACGGGGCTACTAATCCACCCTGTCCCCTGTAATGGACGACCTAGAACGACCGGACCCACGACCGTGTCGAAAGGTACCATCGTCGTTGTACCAACAAGACGAACTATACTGGACCGGCACCTCCCGTCGAACGAATCCGGGCGACGCGGCCGGTCCCCCTCACCGGTAGCAGTCCGGGTTCGACCCCTCCCCCATCGGTCCCCGCAGCCGTGGCGCGGCCACCCTCCCTCCCCCGGCCCCGTCACTCCCGTTTCTCCCTTGCGACCTGCTCTGTCCTGAGAGCGTCGGCTACCCGAGACGACGACGGGAGACGACCCGGATCGCGACTACTCCCGGACGCCGTTCAGGTCCCGCTGGACGGTCGGGGCGTACGCCTCGACGACGCCGAGGGCCGTCCCGTCGTCACGGAGGGCGTTCCTCGCGAGCACGCAGGACGCGCGGTATTTCCTCTCCGATACCGGCCCCGATGTGGTCTCCCTCCTCTATGGTACGTGTCCGTCCCGGTGACCGTGACGACTGGCGCGGTCGCTCGTGGCGGACGCCTGCCGTCCGAGGGGGAAAAGACGAACCGTATCCGGGGAGAAACAGGTCCGCGGAAGTTGCAGTGAGCGCCGCGAGAAGTTCGATGGGACCGTTGAGATTCGAACTCAAGTCCGACGCACCCCATGCGCCGAGGATACCAGGCTACCCCACGGTCCCGCGCTGCGTTTCATCCGAGGGTACACCCCGAATTAAGGGCTTCGCTTCTGCTCGACCCGTGACACGCACCCGCGTCATTCCTCGCCGCCGCGTGGGCGCCTTCCTCGACGACGAGATGTCCCCCGGCTCGACCGCACAGGCGGGGATGCCGGCGGCGTCGAGCGCGCTTCCCGCGAGCGAATCGGGGGCAGCGCTCGCGGAGCCGAGTTCGATGGTCGCGGTCATACGGGCCCGGGGGACCCGGGTGATGAAAGTCCGGGGGAAAGGGGGACGGCGCGCCCGCTCGCGGTCAGACGAGGACCCGTTCGAGCTCGACGACGGTCCCCGACTCGGCGTCGGTGTCGCCCGCGAGGTGGCCGAGACAGACCGCCGCCCCCTCGGGCGTGTAGCAGGCCACCAGCGCGCCCCGGTCGGCGTCGGCGGCAGGGCCGGGTCGCCGCCCGTCGAACTCGATGCGTTCCGGGGGTGCGCCGTCGACGACCCCCGGGGCGTAGACGGGCGCGCCCTCGGCTATCTGCTCGGCGGCGCTCTGCGCGACGGTCAGACCGGGGATGTGGACCAGCGCGCGCTCGGCCGGGGCGATGCACTCGCGGAGGGCGGCGTCGTCGGCGGGGTCCTCCTCTTGGGCGAACGCGAGGGCGTCCACGACGTCGTGCATCGTCACGAGCGTCCGGTCGTCGAACGGGTCGGTCTCGACGCGCCGCAGGTCGCCCATGTTCGCGCCCGTCCCGAGGGCGAGGCCGACGTCGTGACAGAGCTTGCGGACGTACGTCCCGCTCTCACAGCGGATGCGGAGCAACGCCCGCCGGTCGTCGTGTTCGAGCAGGTCGAGGTCGTGTATCGTCCGCGTCCGGAGGCGCCTGCTGACGGCACTCTTGCGCGGCGGTTTCTGGAGGAGCGGCCCCTCGAACTCCGCGACGACGCGCTCGAAGTCCGCGGGCGCGGAGCGGTGGAGTTCCAGCACCGCGACGTACCCCTTCGCGCTGTCGTCGAACACCTGCGCCGCGCGGGTGGCGTCCCCCAGCAGGACGGGCAGACAGCCCGTCACCTTCGGGTCGAGCGTGCCCGCGTGGGCGGCACGCACGACCCCTGCCATGTCGCGGACCCACGCCGCGACCTGATGGGAGGAGGGGCCGGGCGGCTTGTCGAGGTTGACGACGCCGAACTCGCGGAG
The DNA here is from genome assembly GCA_964474395.1 of uncultured Halobacteriales archaeon. Lineage (GTDB taxonomy): Archaea > Halobacteriota > Halobacteria > Halobacteriales > Haloarculaceae > Halomarina. The sequence goes on along the minus strand of CAYYSW010000066.1, from coordinate 4,309 downwards.
TTCGGCCGGCGAACGCTCCGACGGCGGCCCTCTGAGCGACACGGTCAGAACTCGTAGCGGACGCCTTCGACGGGCGCCTTCCCCTCGTCGTCGGCCGGGTCGTACGCCTCGACGAACGCGAGCAGGGTGTCGAGGACGCCCTCCGGCCCGAGACGCGCCGTGTTCAGCGCGAGGTCGTAGATGGAGCGGTCGGCGATGTCGATGTCGTAGTACTCGCGATAGCGGAGCGCCTCGCTCTCGGCGCGGGTCTCGGTCTCCTCGCGGGCGGCCTCGACGGATTTCCCCTCGCGGTCGGCGATGCGCGCGGCGCGGACCGACGGCGACGCGTCGAGCCAGAGGCGGACGTCGGCGTACTCGCCGGCCATCCAGCCCGCGAGGCGGGATTCGAGGACCACGTCGTCGCGCTCCCGGGCGATGTCCCGGAGGCGTCGGTCGAGGTCGCGGTCTATCTGGCCGTCCTCCTCGGCGAGCCGGTTGAACTCGACGAGCGAGACCCCGCGTTCCTCGGCGAGCGACCGGAAGATGTCACCACCGCTGACGTGTTCGTATCCGAGCGTCTCTGCGAGGGCCGCGGCGGCGGTGCTCTTCCCGCTGCCAGCGGGCCCGGAGACGGTAATCAACATGTTCCCACTCTCTTCGTGGGGGTAAAAGAGGTTGTCTTACGACGTCGTCGGCGACGTCGAGATGTTCAGCGCCTTGCGGATGATCTGGGTGAAGCCCATCGAGCAGACGAAGTACCAGAGGATCCACGCGGGGAAGATGAACGCCGACTGCTCCCACGGAACCTGCCCGATGAGGGGCATGGTGACCGTCCCCAGGTCGCCCGGGTTCTCGAGGATCATCCAGTAGAGCCAGAGGAACACGGGGATGGTCAGGAGCATGATCCACACCATCGGGCGGAACTGCTGTTTCATCATGCCCATCTGGTCGCCCATCGCGTCCATCCGCTCTTCGTTGATGCGCTCGACCTCGCTCTCGTCGCCGGACTCCTTTGCGGCCTTGTACCGTTCCTGGATGTCGCTCATCCGTTCCTGGTACTCGCCCATCTTCTCGGTGTCCATCAGGTTGGCCTGCAGGAGCGTCGAGTAGAGGCCAGTCAGCATCGCGAGAACGAGGATGACGGCGTAGAAGGGCAGCGCCGCCTCGATGGGTCCGAAGATGACGTCGATGGCCGACCCGATGGCGTTCCGGACCTGTCCGATGGAGTAGCCGGCGAACATGCCGAGGGCGCCGAGTCCGGCCACCTTGTCGTAGGTCGACCAGCCGTTGTCCTCGTCGTCCTCGGTACTCCCGGCCGCACCCGAGGACCCGTCGTCGTCGAGTGCATCGCGGACGGCCGACGGGTCGCGGACCTCGAACCCGTCGCCGCTCGCGCTTCGCAGGACGCCCTTCTCGATGAGGCGGCCCCACTGGCCGCTCGTGAGGTCGCCGTCGACGTCCGCCCACTCGACCGTGCCGCCGTTCTCCTCGGCGTGGTCGAGGACGACCTCGAGGGCATCCCGCATGGCGGGGTCCTCGTTCACGAGGTCCCCGACCTTCTGAGCAGTGCGTGGCATTGCCCCCGGATAGGAAACGGGTGGTTATCAACCCTGTGACCCGCGCTCGTGGGGGCCTCGCGAGACGCCCACAGCGGCGCCTCGCCGGCGGGTCCGTCGAGGGCGCTACTCGTCGTCCGCCAGCGCGCCCTCGATGGCCGCCCGGAGGTCCTCCCAGACCTCGTCGGGCGTCCCCTCGCCGTCGATACGCTCCAGCAGGCCGCGGTCCTCGTAGAACTCGATGAGCGGCTTCGTATTCTCGTCGTAGACGTCGAGGCGGTCTTTTACCGTCTCCTCGGTGTCGTCGTCGCGCTGGACGAGGCGGTCCGCTATCTCATCGTCGTCGGGCATGTCGTACTCGGCGTGGTAGTTGTCGCCCGTCTCGGGGTCGACGCGCCGTCCGGTCAGGCGCTTGATGAGTTCCTCGCGGTCCACGTCGAGGAACGCGACGATGTCGAGGTCGGCGTGCTCGTCGAGGAACTCCGCCTGGGACATGTTCCGGGGGTAGCCATCGAGGACGAACCCGTCGGCGTCCTCGAGCGCCGCGGTCACGATCTCGTTGACCACGGGGTCCGGGACGAGGTCGCCGGCCTCCATGAACTCGCGGGGCTTGCCGTACTCCGTCTCCATGTCCTTGTTCGCGCGCAGGGCGTCGCCGGTCGTGATGTGCTCGACGCCGTACGTCTCGACGATGTGCTTGCTCTGCGTGCCCTTGCCGGCCCCCGGCGGACCGAGCAACAGGATGCGCGGGTTGCTCATACCGGCACCTGTAGTGGAGAAGTAAAAGGTTTGTAGGAAGCGTCCCCGCTTGCCAGCGATGTCCACGAACCCCACGCGGCGGACCCTCGCCACCTACGAGACCGTCGCCAGGAGTACCGCGACCGCTACGACGACCGCTCGTCGGTCGCCGACGGCGTCGCGCGCTTCGACGCCGCCCTCCCCGCCGGAAGTCGCGTCCTCGACGTCGGGTGCGATCCCAGCGAGCGAAGTGAGCCAGGAACGGGGAGCGTGAGTGACTGAGCCGGGTTGGGAGTCCGCGACGCTCGCCGACCGGGCCCACGACGTGACCGCGGTCGACCTCTCGCCGCCGTTCCCCCGGGAGGGAGGACACCTGTCCTGTGCGGTCAAGCACTGAGCGGGCACGCGCCCGGCGGGGGGTACGCCGGGGACGACCGGCAGTTCACGCCCCACGACCGCGGGGAGCTGCGGGCGACGCGGGGTTCGCCGTCGGGTCCCTCCGACTGGACGACGACGCCGAGAGGGGGAGCGAGGGCTGCTCTACGTTGCTCGCGCGTGCCGAGTGAACGGGAACGGAGACACCCCACGGCCACGCTTGTCTCGGAACGGTCCGGTAGACGCCGTCCGCGTGGGTCAACGAGCGAACGGCATGGGGGTCAGCCGTGGTGTGTCCAACCGTACCATTCGGGCTCGACGGGAAAGAGCGTGTCGCCGGTACCCGACCGCCACCCATTACCCGACGCGGACGAACTGGCGGAGTATGACCAGATTCGAGGCCACCGACCCCCGCGAACGACTCGGACTCGTCGTCGACGCCATCACGGCCCACCGCAAGCGCGAGAGCGAGGGCGTCGTCCTCGTCGCCGACGAGGGACGCATCGAGTACGCGGACCGGACGCTCACGCTCTCGCTCACCGACGAGCAACGCGACGCGCTCGACGACGTGCTCTCCGAGTTTCCCGTGTTCAAGATCGAACAGCCCGCGACCCGGAAGGCCCCCGAGGGCGTGGTCCACGTCTCCGCCATCGCCGACCCCAAACACGCCGCCGACTTCGTCGAGGCGTGCTTCCGGCGGGTGTTCGGGGCCGGAGAGGACTACGAACTGCGCGTCGTCCGGGTGTAGGCGACCGGAGCGGTTCCGGGGTGCACTCGTGGGGTTTTTGTGTCGACTGCGTGTCGGACAGGGCAATGAGTAGCGAGGGAGTCGGTCGGTCGTCGGGGGACGGAGGGAGACCGGACCACGCCCGAGAGGGACCCCGATGAGCGGTGTCGAGAAGTACGTCGACTACCGGACGAGCCTGTCGCTGCTCGGGACGGTCCTGAAGTACCTGGCGGCCGCGCCGCTGTTGCCGCTCGCGACCGCGCTGTACTACGGCGAGGACGTGGTGCCCTTCATCGCCACCATCGGCGCGATGCTCCTCCTCGGCGCGGGCCTCGAACGCCTGCGCCCGGAGCCGGAACTGGGCCACCGCGAGGCGTTCCTGCTCGTCAGCCTCACGTGGCTCGTCGTCCCCGTCGTCGGGACGCTCCCGTACCTGCTGGCGGGCAACGGGACGGTCGCCACCCCCGTCAACGCGCTGTTCGAGTCCATGAGCGGCTTCACGACGACGGGGTCGACCGTCCTCGGCGACATCTCCTTCGAGACGCACTCGCGGGCGATACTGATGTGGCGGCAGTTGACCCAGTGGCTCGGCGGCATGGGTATCCTCGTGCTCATGGTCGCCATCCTCCCGGAGCTGTCGGTGGGCGGCGCACAGGTCGTCGCCGAGGAATCCCCGGTGCTCTCCGTCGAGAAGCTCACGCCGAACATCCAGAACACCGCCCGGGCGCTCTGGACCATCTACGCCGCGTTCACGCTCGTCGCCATCGCCCTGTACTACACGCTCCACCTCGCGGGGCTGGCGCCGAACATGGACCTCTACAACGCCGTCGCCCACGGCCTGACGACGATGCCGACCGGCGGGTTCTCGCCGGAGGCCCGCAGCATCGAGGCGTTCTCCGCGGCGGTCCAGTGGACGATCATCCCGTTCATGGTC
>CAYYSW010000065.1:0-11471 GCA_964474395.1 uncultured Halobacteriales archaeon | reverse complement strand
GTACGCACCGCTCGTCAGGACGTACAGCGAGGGAACCCCCAGTATCGACCCGACGACGTCTCCCGGTTCGAACGCGAGGATCATGTACGCCGCGAGGGTCAGCCACCGGAAGCGCCGAGTACACCATCGCACGGGACACCTCGATGAGTTCCCACTGGAAGTAGAGGGTCTTGAAGAACCCACGCGTGGGGCCGAAATACCGGAGCGTCTCGATGAGGTCCTCGAGGGCGGCGTCGACTTCCTCGTCGAGTTCGCCCCGGTGGGTGTTCCGGAGCCGTCTCACCTCGTGTATCTTCTGGGAGTAGTTGTAGTCGAGGACCGACGAGAGCACTGTGAACGACCCGAACTCGGCACCGCGGAGGTCGTCGCGAATCCCCTCGGCGTGGTCGACCAGACCAGCCGCGTAGTCGGCCACCTCGGAAAGGTCCGAAGACGACCTGCGGTCGACCTCGTCCAGTACGTCGTTCCCCCTGTCGACCGTCGATTCGACCAGCGCACGGAAGAAGAGGGCGGGTTCGGAGGGACTGACGTCGAGGCCGATACCCTCCTCGACGCGATTGCGGAAGTCGCTTTGTTCCTCGAGTCGTTCGCTCTGCTCGCTGAGCGAACCGATCTCCTGGGAGATGACGAGTTGTGTGACGGTGAGTATCAGCGTGACGCTGGTGATGATAGCTCCAACGATAGCCGAGAAGAGCGTCGCTACCTCGTCTGCAGCGAGTATCTTCTCGACGGTGCTCGGGCCGAAGGCCATCAAGAGGACCAGCCCCACGAACATCCCGACGACGCCGATGAGCGCGATGACCGAGCGGGGGGCGTTGATGAGCACCCAGAGCTTCTAGGTGCTCTCCTCGCCCCGTTCGGCCATCGTATCGCTCGACTGTGCCTCCGATTTTTCGCTCGGCATATTTCGCCCCCGGAAGAGCGACACATCACCTTTGTGCTGGCACGTCCACCGGCGGCGCCACGTATAACCGACTGGCCCCACACCCTCGACCCGCATGAGCGAGACCTGCCTCTGTCCCGTCTGCGGGTGGACCGGAGCGGAGAACGACCTCGACGGCGGCGGCGAGTGTCCGGCCTGCGGGGCCGACATCGAGTGAGTCGACCGGCCGCCGAGCGTCGCCACTCGGCGGTGGAGGTGGATATCGGGAGAACGCTCGTGGCCCGCCCGTCGGGACGGCTGCCGGGTTACTCGATGTGGCCTTCGCGGCGCAGCTGGTCCGCGTCCTGACCGGAGTAGCGCCACTCGATGTTGGCCTTCTCGTCCTGCCAGTCCCACGGCTCGACGAGGACGACGTCGCCCTCGTTGATCCAGGTGCGGTACTTCATGCGGCCGGGGATGCGGCCCATCCGGTTCTTCCCGTCCTCACAGCGGACGCGAACGTGGTTCCCGCCGTTGTGCTCCGTGACAACGGCGAACAGTTCGTCGTCGTTGGGCATTCGAAGGTTTCGACGCCCGCTCTCTTCACTCACGGGTTATCTACCTGACGGAGACGGTTAAGTTGTCGGGTACTCGTGTTAGCGCGGTACACGGGCTCACACCGTCGGCCGTCCCGTGCAGGCTGAGCAGGGAACCGGACGGACGACGAACGGCGACGCGTGTCCGAGCATCCCACCCACACGGCCGACCCCTCCCTCGCGGAGCGCTTTCCCGGGCTGACCGTCCTCGAGGAGTCGCCCGCGAACGCCGAGCAGTCCGACCGGCCCGTCCACTTGTTCACGCCCCGGCCGCACCATTACGTCAGGAGCCACTACCCGACGCCCGACCTCGATACCGCCGGCCACGCCGTCTCGGTGACGGGGCAGGTCGAGCGGGAGGGGGACCTTTCGATGGAAGCGCTCCGCGAGGAGTTCCCGACGGTCTCGCACGCCCACACGATGGAGTGTTCGGGCAACGGGCGGTCGGGGTTCGAGCCCGACGCCTCGGGCCACCAGTGGACCGAGGGGGCCCTGGGGACGGCCGTCTGGACGGGCGCGCCGCTCGATGCGGTCCTAGACGCCTACGGGGCCGAGACCGGCGAAGGGACGTGGCTCTCGGTCGTCGGGGCCGACGCGCCCGCCGGCGAAGACGCCTACTGCCGGTCGGTCCCGATGGGGAAGGTCCGGCGGGACTGCCTGCTGGCCTACGAGATGAACGGGCTGCCCCTGACACCCGAACACGGCCACCCTGTCCGCCTGCTCGTCCCGGGCTGGTTCGGCAACAACAGCGTGAAGTGGGTCGACAGGCTCCACGTCATGGACTCGATGGTGACCGGCGAGGAGCTGCCGGCGGGCCACGCCCACTACCACCAGGAGTCCTACCGGCTGCTCGCGGCGGGCGAGGACGACCCCACCTACCACCGTACCCTGTCGGAGACGGACACGCAATCCCAGATGAACGGCGAGGAGGTGGACACCCCCTACTTCCTCGACCAGTTGCCGAAAAGCGTGGTCACGTCCCCGACCGACGGGGTCTCGCTCGACCCCGGACCGGTGACCGTCGAGGGGGTCGCGTGGGCCGGGGAGGACCCGGTCGAACGCGTCGACGTCTCGACCGACGGCGGGGAGACGTGGAGCGAGGCGTCGCTCGGCGGGAGCGCGCTCGGTCGGCACGCGTGGCGGCGATTCACCTACCGGTGGGACGCCGGGGCGGGCCACCACGTCCTCGCGACCCGCGCGACCGACGCCGACGGCCGGACACAGCCCGTCCGGGTCGCCGCGCCCGACGAGGGTGGCCTGGAGCTCACCGGGGAGACCTATCCGTGGAACGAGAAAGGCTACGGGAACAACGCCTACCGGAGCTACGCCGTGAGCGTCACGGTCGGTGACGCGACCGAGTGAGCGTCAGTCCCGTCCCGGGTCGTCGAGCCCGTCGGCGCTCCCGGCGTCCTCGACGTCGTCGACGTCGATGGTCGTCACGTCCTCCCCTTCGGCGGACGCGTCGGCGAGCGACTCCGCGTCCATCCCCTCCAGCGCGTCGGCGACCGATTCCGTGTCGACGCGGTCGATGAGGGTCTCGACGAGGGTCGCCCCGACGCGGCCGGCCACCTCGCGGCCGACCAGTCCCGAGACCCCGCCGCCGGTCACCCGGTCGGCGAGTTCGCGCGCGACGACGCGGCCGGCCGGCCCGCCGAGGGCCGTGCGCAGCTGTTCCTCGTCGAGGGCTTCCGTGATGGGCGCGTCGTTCTGGAGCGCCTCGACGTCGATGGCCTCCAGAACGTCGCCGGCCATCTCGACCAGCGTCAGCGCGTCCAGCCCGGACTCGACGCCGTCGAGCGCGTCCGTCCCGTCGTCGGATGCGTCGCTCATCGCGTCCCCTCCGTAGTGGTCAGGTTCATCACGAACAGTGATTGCCCCGCGGGACGGATGGGAGCGCGGCTTGCAAGCGGGGCCCGCGCCGGCGGTGGAGGGTTCGGCGCCAGCGGGCGGGGGCGACGGCGCCCCACGGGCCGCTGCCGACTCCTCCCGTCGAGCGCCTCGGAGACGGCGAGGCAGTTGCCTGCCTCCGACGGCCGACTACTTACCAGGGTTCCGGGAGTCGCCGCTAACGAGGGATTCCAACCATGGCAGCATCCAACCTCGAAGAACTGTTCGAGCACGAACTGGAGGACATCTACCACGCGGAACACGAACTCCACGAGGCACTCGGCGACCTGGCGAGCCAGGTCGAAGACGAGGAGATACAGAGCGCCTTCGAGGAGCACCGCGAGGAGACCGAAGAGCACATCGACCGACTGGAGGAGGCCTTCCAGGAGGTCGGTGAGCCCCCCGAGAAGGAGGAGTGTGAGGGCATCCAGGGCCTCATCGAGGAACAACAGGAGTTCGCCGAGGAGGACCCCGACACGGAGGTCCTCGAGCTGTTCAACCTCGCGTCGGCCCAGAAGACCGAACACTACGAGATAGCGGCCTACGGGAACACCATCCTGCTGGCCTCCGAACTGGGCTACGAGGACGCAGCCGACCTCCTCGAGAAGAACCTCCGCGAGGAAGAGGAGGCGCTCGACGAGCTGTCGCAGCTCGCCGAGAACTACGACTTCGAGTCGGTCGCGCGCGAGTAAGTCGCCGCCAGTTTCGACCCTCGATTTCTTTCGATACTACCCGGGAGCGACGGCGCTCCCGTTCGCGCCGCCGACCCCGCGAGCGACCGCCAGGCACGCCGCCCGTCACCGATTCACATTCTTTTCGCGCATAATTCATCAAACTCTTATGCGCCACGAGAATAGACAGGGGTGAATGGGAGTACTCGACATCACGCCGCTGTCGCTGGAGGACATCGACCGCGAGCACCGGCCCTCGTTCGGGATGGCGCTGGTTCCGGTCCTCGCCGTCGTCCTGTTTCTCGGCGTCGGGTCGGCCGTCCTCGGCCTCGACCCGCACGTCCCCCTGCTGTGGAGCATCGTCGCCGTCGGGCTGCTGGCGCGCTACGGGCTGGGTCGCCCGTGGGGCGACATCAGCGACGGCATCGGCCGCGGCCTCCTGATGGGCCGGCAGGCGCTGTTCATCCTGTTCGTCATCTACGCGCTCATCGCGACGTGGGTCAGCGCGGGCACCATCCCCGCGCTGATGTACTACGGGCTGGAACTGCTGAATCCGGCGGTGTACCTCCCCGTGGCGGCGTTATTGGCGTTCGCGGTCGCCTTCTCCATCGGGTCGTCGTGGACCACGGTGGGCACCCTCGGCGTCGCGTTCGTCGGCATCGGCGCCGGCCTCGGCATCCCCGCGCCGATGACCGTCGGCGCGGTGCTCTCGGGGGCCTACGCCGGCGACAAGCAGTCGCCGCTCTCCGACACGACGAACCTCGCCGCGGCGGTGACGAACACCGACCTCTACGCGCACATCCGGGCGATGCGGACCAGCACCGCCGTCGCGTTCGGCCTCGCCGTCGTCGCCTACGCCGTCCTCGGCCTGCGGGCGGCCGGCGGCGGCGGGGGGAGCGTCGCGGAGATACAGACCGCGCTCGCGGGCACCTACGACCTCTCGCCGCTGGCGTTCGCCCCGCTGGTCGTCACCTTCGGGCTGGCCTTCCGGCGGTACCCCGCGCTCCCGACGCTCGTCGCCGGCGTCCTCGCGGGCGTCCTCACCACCGTCCTCCTGCAGGGAACGGGCTTCGTCGCCGCCTGGGAGGTGTTCATGGCCGGGACGTCCCCCGAGACCGGCAGCGACCTCGTCGACGGCCTGCTCGCGAGCGGCGGGCTCACGGGGTCGGCGTGGACCATCACCGTCGTCGTCGCCGCGCTCTCGCTTGGCGGCCTGCTCGAACAGGTCGGCGTCCTCGCTGTCCTCGCGGACCGACTGGCGCGGTCGGTCCGGAGCGTCGGCGGCCTCGTCGCCGGCACCGGCGCCGCGGCCATCCTCACGAACGTCCTCACCGCCCAGCAGTACATGAGCATCGTCGTCCCCGGCATGACCCTGCGGGACGTCTACGACGAGTACGGCCTCGACACCGAGGACCTCTCGTCGTCCATCGAGGCGGCGGGCACCCCGACCGGCGCGCTCGTCCCGTGGCACGCCGGCGCGGTGTACATGGCCGAGGTCACCGGCGTCGCGCCGTGGGACTTCGGCGCCCTGCTCGGGGGGTACGCGCCGTTCTACCTCTTCGGCTTCCTCTCGCCGCTGGTGCTCTTCGCCATCGCGGCCAGCGGTATCGGCCTGCCCGAGTCCTCCGCGTCGAGGACCGCGCCCGGGAGCGCCGACTGACGCCCCGCCTACCGGCGGACCGAGAACTCGCCCAGTTCGTACCCGAGCGTCAGCGACCCCAGCACGGCGATACCGATGGCGCCGAGTTCCAGCGCCGACCGGAACACGGCGTCGAACGCCGCGCCCGCGGTCTGTCGCCCGACGTCGAGCAGCGTTCCGCCCGCCGGCGCGGGCACCGAGAGCGCCTCGTAGGAGGGCGCGAACGTCGAGGTGAGCAGGACGGACACCGCCACCACCGCCAGCAGGACGGCGAGTTCGAGTCGCACCGCGCGGACGAGCGACGCCACCGTGTCCCGCTCCCCCTCGGGGTGGAGTGCCGCGAACACCGCCATCCCGGGGAGCGCGCCGCCCTCGCCTCCCGCCCGCTGGAGGCGCTGGTGGACGACGAAGCGGTTGAACCCGCCGAGCCCCGCCGCGCCGAGGACGAGGAGGACCTTCAGCGACAGCGCGAGACCGTAGGGCGTCGTCACCAGCGCGGCCGGCGAGGGGACGTGCCACGTGACGATGAGCACGCCCGTGACGAACGCGACGGTGACCGCCGCGACGGCGAGCAGCGAGAACCGCCGGACGAACGCCGCCGCCACGCGCGCGCTGCCGTCCCCCTCGCTCTCGTCCGGGAGGAGACGGGGCAACGCGGCGAGGACGCCCAGTCCGCCGACCCAGACCGCCGCGCTCGCCATGTGCAGGAACTTCACGCCGACCGCGAGGGCGGCGCTGTCCACCGCCGCCGAGTAGCGCGTCCAGCAGAACGCGAGCAGCATCGCCGAACCGCCCGCGAGGCTCACGCGGAGCCACCGGCCGCGCGCGAGGACGCCGGGCCGCGAGCGCCGAACCGCGCCCGCCGCCACCACCGCCAGCCCCACACCGGTGAGCGCCAGCCACGCCCACCCGGCAGTCGTTTCGACCGCCCACCCGACGAGCGCGGTGACGCCGCCCGCACGGAGGGCCGCGAGGCCCGCTCCGGACGCGAGGACGACGAGCGCCGACCAGCGGAGCGTGCGACGCGCGACGCGGTTCGCCGGCCCCGTCTGGATGCCCCGGCGCTCCAGTTCGGGGAACACGACGAACCCGAAGACCGGGGGTGCGCCGACGAGGACCATGAGCGCGGTGACGAGGACCCCTCGGAGGGCGGGTTCGACGGGCGTCACTCCCCGTCCACCCCTGCTACCGTCCGTGGTCGTCCGTCGGACCGACCGACCGCCCGCCGGTCGGTCGTCGGCCGCGCGCGGCGACTTGGTTGCGTGGCTCGACACAGGTTCAGACAGGTTGAACACGGGGAGCGCGGTCCCTCACTGTTCCTCGCCGAATCCATGTCGGGATGCGAACGGCGTCCGAGGGGCTCGGACAGCCACGACGCGCGGACAGCCACGGCTCGAAACCGGTATCGTCCGGAGAACGGGGGACGCTCGTCAGGCCGTCGCCACCGGAGAGTCGACGACGGGGTCCGGGTCGCCGGGCGCGGCCGAACAGGCGGTCGGGAGATCGATCTCGAAGACGGTCCCCGTCGGGTCGTTGTCCCGGACGCGAACGTCCCCGCCGTAGCGGGTGACGAGGACGCGCGTGATGACGAGGCCGATACCGTGGCCGTCGCCGCCGACGTCCGCCTCGGTGACGCGGAACAGGTCCTCGCGGTCCCCGGGCGGAATGCCGGGGCCGTCGTCGGTGACGGAGACCGTCACCGTCTCGCCATCCGGGGAGCGTGCCGCCTCGACGGCGACGTGGGCCACCCCCTCGTTGTGCTGGACGGCGTTGAACAGGACGTTCTCGAACACCTCGGAGAGCAGGTCGTCGGCAGAGACGGTGACGTCGGGGGGGACGTCTGTCTCGACGACGACGTCGTCGAACGCGAGACGGAGGTTCTCGACCTGCCGGTCGATGACCTCCGCGAGGGCGACGGCTTCGAACCGGATGTCCCGGTGCTCGCTCGCGACGTGTGTGAGCGTGCTGACTTTCCGGATGAGGTCGACGACGTTCTCGCTACAGCGGTTGATGGCCGCGAGCTGGTCGCGTCCCTCCCCGCTCACCTGTCCGCACAGCGAATCCGCCCGGCCGAGGACAATGTTCATCTCGTTGAGGACGTTGTGGCGCAGCAGGTGGTTGAGAAACGACATCCGCTCGCGCTCACGAGTGAGCTTGCGACGCTCCTCGACGAGTGCCGCCTGTCGGCGCTTGCTTCGGGCGTCGTACACGCCGATGACGAACCCGGCGATGCTGCCGGCGATGGCGGTGTTCGTCAGGACGAACGTGGTGTGGTGGAATATCTCGCCGCGTATCAACTGGTGAGCGATGACCCACGCCGTCACGAGCAACATCCCGGCGGTCCCGACGGCGACCCACGAGAGGATACGGAACGTTCCCTCCGGGTCGAACCCGCTCCGCGCGAGCCACACTCCGGCGAGGACGAGCGCGCAGGCGAGGACGAGGGGAACGCCGGCCTCGAGGGTCATCCCGAGAGTGCTGTCCATCTGGACGACGTGTTCGAGTTCGACGGCGGCGAGCGCGAGGCCGAGTCCGCTGATGAGCGCCGGGGCGACGCCCGGACGACGGACGAACCGGTCAGTCATCCTTTTCGGGAGGCGAGAGGTGGTGGGTGAGCCGGCGGAACACCGTCGACCCCTTCTCGCCACCGCGCCACCGCGACCCCGCACCCTCGACGTGGTCGCGCAGCGAGTCGAGCACCGAGACCAGCTGGTCGTACTCCTCGCTGGCCGCGAGGCGTTCGGAGGGGACCCCCTCTTCGAGCAGCGAGCGCTTCTCCGTGAGCGCGTGGTACTGTCGGTAGGACTCGGTGTAGGTCCCGCGCGTGAGGAGGCTCTCGACGACGTGATAGAGGTCGCCCTTCCGGACCGGCTTCGTCAGGTACTCATCGAAGGGCAACTCGACGATGTCGAGGTCGGGCTCGACGGCCGTCACGAGCGCGACACGGCAGTCGATGGCCTGGCCGTTGAGCCGCGCCAGCACCTCCTCGCCCGAGCAGTTCGGCATGAGACGATCGAGGAGCATGACATCGATGTCGTCATCGAGCAGCGCCAGCGCTTCGTGACCGTCGTAGGCGGTGAGGACGGTGTACGTCCCCCGCAACCATTCGGCGTACATATCCGCCAGTTCTTCGTTGTCCTCGACGACGAGGACCGTCGGCGCCTCGGTGCTCATTGTCCCTCGACGACCTCCATACTGATGACCGACGACTCGTCGTGGTACTGCCTCCACGTCTCCTCGGCCCACTCACAGGCGGCCTCGGTGTCGTTCACGACGAGGCCGCGCAGGTCGCCCTTGGCGTCGTAGACGAGGATCCCGACCTGCAGGGTCGGGTCGTCGGAGACGACGAGGCCGAACGGGAGCCCCTCGTCCGTCTCGCGGACCACGAGGTTCCCCGTCCGGAGCACGTCCTCGAAGGCCCTGCACTGGTGGGTGGCCAGCCACTCGATGACCGGCCGCGTCAACACGAGATCGGCCGCTAGTTCGTCCACCGTGAGCCGCTCGTGGAACATCTCGATGTAGCTCGGCAACACGACGGGGGACATGCCGTGGAGCGTGTTCGCCTCGTCCAGCATCGCCTCCAGCGCGCGCAGCGGGTGGTGGGGAGCGTGGCGCTCGGCGTAGATGACCTCCGCCCCGCGCAGCACGTCCACACTGATGTCGCAGTCGGCGGCGAGTTCAGAGAGCAGCGGGCCCTTCGTACACACCGCGTCGACGTTCCTCCGGAACTGGTCGTACTGGTCGAGCAACAGCGTGCCGAGGAGACTGAGCCGGTAGCCCCGGTCGGTCCGTTCGACCAGGCGGAGCTCCTCCAGTTCGCCGATGCCCTTGTACGCCGTCGAGCGGGAGATGTCGAGTTCCTCTTGCAACACCGGACGGTGTACCGGCCCGTCGACCAGCGCCATGAGGAAGTCGAAGCGCCGGGCGACGATGTCGATGGCCTCCCTCAGGTCGACCGACGACTCCGGGCTGGTCGCGGCGGCGTCTCTCCCCGGGGCACCGGGGGTGCCCGCCCTATCGATACGATTCCACGGATTCGTCCGTTCCCCGGTTCCTTCCATCGTGGTTAGCAGGGTTGCGTTCCCGACAGGCATAAGTATTATTGCTAGTAATAAATTCTAGAATCTCCCGCCCGCGCGTACGGGGCGTGTACGATTTCTCACCGAAGAACACGAACACTGCCCGTTTGGAGTACGTCCGATCCGGTCGGACGTGTCCGAGGTGGCGAGACGCGTCCGGTTGGGGTGATTGTTTCTCTGCCGCGAAAGTAAGGACCTACGGGAGCCGACGAGGAATCGAGGGGTGCAGACATCGGGATGGCTGGCCCCAACCAAGACGTATGAACGCAACTCGCGACCGGATGACCGACTGTACCGAACCGACCAACGAAGCCAGCGACAACGGGGTGAGTGCCCATGTCGAGTAGGACATCGAACGCGACGGACTTCGCCCACGAGGCCGCCGCGGACCTCTCCAGCGTCACCAGCTTCGCGGTGGTGGGCCTCCGCGTCGTCCTGGGATGGTCGTTCTTCTACTCGGGGCTGACCAAGGTCATGGACCCGACCTGGACGGCCTCCGGATACCTCCAGCACGCCGTAGCCGACACCAACCCGTTCGCCTCCCTGTGGCCGGTGATGGCGGGGCTGCCCTTCATCGACGTGCTGGTCCAGTGGGGGCTGTTGCTGACTGGACTGGGGCTGATGGTCGGGGGGCTGGTCCGCTGGAACGCGTTCTGGGCGTCGTTCATGATGCTCATGTTCTGGGCGAGCAGTCTGCCGCTCGAACGCGCGATACTCGTCGACAACCACATCATCTACATCGCCGCGCTCGTCGGACTGGCGACACTCGGGGCGGGTCGCGTCGCCGGCGCCGACGCGTTCATCGAGTCCTCGCACCTCGTCGAGCGGTACCCGCGCCTGCGGTACCTCCTCGGATAGTCACCTCCCGGGGGTTTTACCTCCGGCCGTAGCCGACCGGAAACGCCGTGTTTATCATGGCGAATCCGGTTCGGTCTGACGAAGCTTATGAGCAACCAAGACGCGGACCCGCCGTCGGACCTCGACCCCGGCATCGACGGTGGGACCCCCGACCTGACGTTCCGCGGGGGGCGACTGATGAGTGCACTGCCCATCGGCCTGTTCATCCTCTGGGCCATCTTCCAGTCCGGCATCCTGCGTGTCAGCGACACCTCGGGACTCGTCGCCGGGATGCTCGTCTCGATAACCGTCGGGATGCTGTTCGTGAAGGGCGACTGGAAGGAGTACGCCGACGTCATCTTCGAGGGGATGACCCAGCGCGTGGCGGCGACCGCCATCGTCGCGTGGCTCTGGGCCGGTATGTTCGCGGCGACCATCCAGGCCGGCGGGTTCGTCGGCGGCCTCGTCTGGGCCGCGGACGCACTTAGCGTCGGGGCCGCGCTGTTCCCCGCGGCCACCTTCCTGCTCGCCGGCCTGCTGGCGACCGGTATCGGTACCGGCTACGGGACCACGGTCGCCTTCTCGGCGCTGTTCTTCCCCGCAGGGGTCGCGCTGGGCGCGAGCCCGGTGCTCATGTTCGGGGCTATCCTCTCGGGGGCGGTGTTCGGGGACAACCTCGCGCCGGTCTCCGACACGACCATCGTGAGCGCGGTCACGCAGGACGCCGACATCGGCGGCGTGGTCGCCTCGCGGTTCAAGTACGCCATCGTCGCGGCGGTACTCGCGCTCGTCGGCTACCTCGTCGCTGGCTCGACCATGACCGGCGTGGACATCGCGGCCAGCGCGGACGTGCTGGAGGGTCAGGCTCGGGCGCTCGGACTGGTCCACCTCGCGTCCATC
>CAYYSW010000064.1:0-11515 GCA_964474395.1 uncultured Halobacteriales archaeon | reverse complement strand
CGCCGAGAACGCCGACGCCGTCGAGTGCCCGGCCTGTACCGGCGTGACGTTCGTCACGGGGGAGTGACCGGCACCGTCGGGGCGGCGAGTGCCGGGACCGCACGGACAACCACCTACCCTTCCGGATTGGCCCGTTCTCCGATGTCGGGCAACCGCGTGGCGTTCCTGAGCCACTAAACGTTCTCTGACCGAACTGATACGTGCGATGCCACGAACCACCGTCGAAGACGACGTCGAACTGTTCGTGCGTGACTGGGGCGAAGCGAGCCAATCGTCTTCCTCCACGGGTGGCCGGTCAGCCACGAGATGTTCGAGTACCAGTTCACGGCCCTCGTCGAGGAGCGGTTCCGGTGTATCGGCGTCGACCTGCGAGGGTACGATCAGTCGGACAAGCCGCAGGGCGACTACAGCCACGACACCTTCGCGGACGACGTACACGCGGTCCTCGACGAACTCGACGTCGAGGGGGTCACGCTCGCGGGGTTCTCGATGGGCGGGGGGATCGCCACCCGGTACATGAGCCGCCACGACGGCGAGTTCGTCGACCGCCTCGCCCTCATCAGCGCCGCTAGCCCGGTCATCACGGAGAAACCCGACTTCCCGGAGGGGCTCGACGGGTCCGAGGTGAACCCGCTCATCGAGGGCGCGGAACTCGTCCGATTCGAGGACAGCGGCCACGCCACCTTCTGCGAGGAACGCGAGAAACTCAACGACGAACTGGCGCCGTTCGCCCGGTAAGCGACCCCGACCGGCCGGCCGACCGCTCGACCCGTCCCCGCTACCCCTGCCACTCCTCGAAATCGCCGTAGATGCCCTTCGAGAGGTAGCGCTCGCTGGAGTCGGCGAAGACCGTCACGACGCTGTCGTACGGCGCGTCTATCTCCCCGTCGCGGATGCGCCGTGCGACGTCCAGGGCGGCGGCGCTCGCGGCGCCCGACGAGGAGGCGACGAGCTGTCCCTCCTCGCGGGCCAGGCGCTTCAGTTCGGCGTGTGCGCGCTCGTCGGTGACGGTGGCGATTTCGCTCACGAGGCTCACGTCGAACAGCTCGTTCGTCGAGAGGTCGCTCGTCCCGATACCCTCGGTCTTGTACTCGCCGTGGGGCGGGTCCTCGCCGACCGCCCGGCGGTACACCGACCCCTCGGGTTCGACGGCCGAGACGAACGTCGACGGCTCGCGCTCGCGGAAGTACCGGGCCAGCCCCATCAGCGTCCCGGCGGTGCCACATCCGGCGACGACGGCGCCCACCTCGCCGTCCAGCGCCTCGGCTATCTCGGGCGCGGTGGTCTCGTAGTGGGCCTCGGCGTTGAGCGGGTTCGAGAACTGCTGGGGGACGACCCCGCCGCGGTCGGCGGCGAGCTCCTCGGCGCGCTCGATGGCCCCGCCGATACCGTCCTCGGTGGGCGTGTTCACCACCTCCGCTCCGAGCGCGCGCATGAGCTGTTGTTTCTCGACGCTGAAGCGCTCGGGGACGACGAACACCGCCTCGACACCCAACTGCCCGGCCGCGAGCGCGAGGCCGATGCCGGTGTTCCCCGCGGTCGGTTCGACGATGGTCCCGCCCGGTTCGAGGTCGCCCGACTCCAGCATCCGTTCGAGCATGTACCGCCCGATGCGGTCCTTGACGCTCGCCCCGGGGTTGAACGACTCCAGTTTGGCGTAGACCGGGACTTCCTCCGGGGACGCCCGGACGCGGACCAGCGGCGTCTCCCCGACGGTGTCGAGAACGGAGGGCAGGGGGTCGCGGTGACTCGTCATCTGGCAAATGTTGCCCCATCGCGCCAAAGAAGGTGCCGGTGTCCGTCAGTCTGGACGGTCAGTCCCGCGCGGCGGTCACGAGGGCGCGGACCCGCGACTGGTCGACCGGGTTCGCCGGGTCGCCGTCCTCCTTCAGCGCCGACCCGACGATGGCGCCGTCGGCGGCTTCGAGCGTCCCTGCGACGGTCTCCGGCGTGACGCCGCTGCCGACGAGGACCGGGACGTCGAGTTCAGCGGCGACGGCCGCGACCCGCGAGAGGCGGTCGGCGTCGGTCGGGTCGACCGTCCCGCGCCCCGAGACCACGACGACGTCAGCGAGGCCCCGTTCGACGACGTCCCGGGTCTCGCCCGCGACGTCCTCGCTCCCCAGCGGCGAGCTATGCTTGACGGCGACGTCGGCGAGGACGCGCACGTCGGGTGCGAGGCGCTCGCGGAGGCGCATCGTTTCGTGGGCGCGACCCGCCACGACGCCCTGGTCGGTGACGCGCGCCCCGGAGTGGACGTTGACGCGTATCATCGCGCCGCCCGTTGCCCCGGCGACGGCGAGGGCCGCCCGCGCGTCGTTGCGCAGGACGTTGACGCCGACCGGCAGCGAGACGGCCTCCCGGACTGCCCCCACCGCGGCGGTCATCTCGGCGACGGTGTGGTCGGGGACGTCCTCGGGGTGGAACGGCGCGTCGCCGAAGTTCTCGACCAAGACGGCGTCCATCCCGCCGGCTTCGAGCGCCCGGGCGTCCGCGACGGCCCGCTCCCGGAGTGCCTCGCGCGACCCGCCGTACCCCGGGGCTCCGGGCAGCGGCGGCAGGTGGACCATCCCGACGAGCGACCGCTCGACGTCCGTCTCGAACATACCCGGCCCGTCGCGGGCGGGGGAAAAAGCGGTACCGTCCCGTCGCTCGGGGCGCACCGCCCTCAGCAGCACCCGGGTGGGCAGCAGTCGGGGGGACAGTCGGGAGGGCAGTCGGCGGTCGGTTCGCAGTCGGCGTGGGCCGTGCAGTTCATCACGTCCCTCCCGAGGCTCCCCGTCGTCGTAAGTCGGGCAGTGGCTCCCGGGACAGGTGCTATCCGGCCGGATACTGCCCGACACGCCTTTTCGGTCCCCGTACCTACCGGGGACGATGACCCCCGCCCCCGACGGAGCGACGGACTGGCGACGGACCTGGCACGGCCTCCACGCGGTGCTCGGCCGGAAGTGGGCGCTCCACGTCCTCCGGTCGCTCGCGGCCCGCGAGCGGGGGTTCAACGACCTGCAGCGGGACCTCGGCGGCGTCACCGCCCGCACCCTCTCGGCGCGCCTGTCGGCGCTGACGTGTGCGGGGTTCGTCGAGCGCGAGGTGACGGGGACCCGACCGCCCTCGACGACCTACCGTCTCACGGGCGCGGGCCGCCTCGCCGTCTCGCACCTGACGGCGCTCGAAGCGCTGGCCCGGCCGGCGACGTGCGAGGACGGTGACGGCCGCGAGAGCGAGCGCGGCGAGGGCGCGGTCTGCTGTGCCGTCCTCACGGGGACGACGTCGGCCTGTGACTGCGAGGCGACGACGTAGCCCGCCGGCCGATGGACACTCCGGAACGCCTTTGTGATTTTAGGTAGGCCTAAACATATGACAGGCGACGCGGAACGGAACGGGCTGACGCGGCGGGACGCACTGAGGTACGGGGGCACGGCCCTCGGCGGCAGTCTGCTCGCCGGCTGTGCGGGGACGGGCGGCCCCTCCTCGACCGACGGGAACGGGTCGGCGACAGAGGGGGGAACCGAAGGCCCGAGCGGGAACGGGACCGCGACGGGGACCCCGGAGGGCGGGTCGTACTCGGTGTCGATGGCGCCGGCGGGCGAGGTGACGCTCGACGCCGTCCCGGAGAACGTGCTGGTCTACAGCCTCCTGTACGCGGACATGGCCGTCGCCTACGGACACGGCGACGCGGTGAACTCCCTCGGGTTCGACGCCGCGGCCGGCGGCGACACCCTCTCGGCGTACTACGACCGGCTGGACGGCGTCTCCTTCGACGGGAGCGACCTGCCACAGCTCAACACCGGGTCGGGGGGTATCACCGTCGACAAGGAACTGCTGTACGAGCTGGACTCCGACCTCCACCTCGCGGATCCCTGTCTGTTCCGGTCGTTCGACGGCTGGGAGGCGGCGGACGTCGAGGAGGTGCGCTCCAGCGTCGCCCCGTGGTTCGGGAACGTCTTCAGTCGCGCCCACGGCCAGCCGCCGGAGGGCTGTCGGGACGGCTACCAGTACTACACGCTCTGGGAGATCGCAGAGCGGGTCGCCGCCGTTTTCCGGGAGCGAGCGCGCTTCGCGGAACTCGCGGCCGTCCACGAGGACCTCCTCGGAACCGTCCGGGCGGACCTGCCGCCGGAGGGCGAGCGTCCCACGGTGGGGTCGGTCATCTTCGTCGACGGGACGTTCTACCCCTCGCGCAGCGACACCCCGGGGTTCGGCAACGCCCACGTCCGGCCGCTCGGCGCGCCCGACGCCTTCGCCGGCGAGGGGGCGCCCGACGGGGCGACGTACGACTACGAGGCGATGCTGGCGGCGGACCCCGACGTGATCCTCCACCAGTTCGGTATCGCCTCGTACTACGACGTCGACGAGATACGCGAGACGCTCGCCGACCACCCCGTCGCCGGGGACCTGACGGCGGTTCGGGAAGGTCGGTTCTACCCGTCGGCCAACCCGGTCCAGGGGCCGGTGATGAACCTCTTCCAGCTGGAGATGACGGCGAAACAGCTGTACCCCGAGCGCTTCGGCGAGTGGCCGGCCTACGACGGCGGGGCGTACCCGGAGATTCCCGAGGGCGAACGCCTCTTCGACCGCGGGCGGGTGGCGTCGATACTCGCCAGCGAGGGCGGCCGCTAACCCGGGACGGCGAACAGTGCCGTGCTAGCAACCCTTAAGCGGACGCCGTCCGCGCTCCCGGCATGGTCATCCGTTCGTTCGACGGGGTGGAACCGACGATACACGAGTCGGCGTACGTAGACGAGGCGGCCGTCGTCATCGGGGACGTGACGCTCGAAGCCGAGGCCAGCGTCTGGCCGAACGTCACGCTCCGGGGGGACCACGGCGAAGTGGTCCTCCGGGAGGGCGCGAACGTCCAGGACAACGCGGTCTGTCACGAGGGGACCGAGATCGGTCCCTACGCGACGGTCGGCCACACGGCCATCGTCCACGGCGCGACCGTCGGCGAGCGCGCGATGGTCGGGATGAGCGCGGTGGTCCTCGACGGGGCGACGGTCGGCGAACGGGCGCTCGTCGGCGCGGGGAGCGTCGTCACCGAGGGGACCGACGTCCCCGCAGAGACGCTCGTCGCTGGCACCCCCGCCGAGGTCATCAAGGAGGTAGAGGACTCGCCGTGGGCGCAGGCGGGCGACCGGTACGTCGAACTCTCCCGGGAACACATGGTCACGAGCGAACGCCTCGACGGGAGCGACGCCGACGACGGCGAGCGCGGCTGGTAAGGGACGCCCCGCTACGCGGCGTCGTGGTTCTCGGCGCCGTCGCGCGGCGACTCCTCCGTGGCCTCCCCGTCGCGGGTCGCCTCGTAGCGGGCGGGGTCGGCGTCGGTGTCGAATCCGTCGGCGTCGGTATCGCCGTCCGACACTCGGTCCTCGATGTGGTCCAGGACCGCGCGCTCGTCCTCGTCGCCCCGTCGGCGCGCCTCGTCGAGTTCGCCGGTCCACACCGCCCGACCGAAGGCGTCGGTGGCGACGCGACCTACCTCGCTCGGGTTGGCCTCGTACTCCTCTTTCAGGTCCCGGGCGAGTTCGTGGTCGCTCGCCCGGCGGACGAAGGCGGCGAAGAGGTCGCTCGCTCCCGACTCCCGTGCGGCGGCTATCGCGTCGTCGGATACCATGTCGGCGGGACTCCCGGGACCTGCAAAGGGGTTGGCGTGGCACCTGCGCGGTCGGCCCATACCACCCGCCGACCCCCACCCGTCCCGGCGACCCTCGCCGGGTAACAGGTGTAAGCCAACTGTGACTTTTGCCTGACACTCTTCGGAACCGGACCCTCAACCTATTTACGATATGAGGGTGTGGGTAGGAGTAACGTGTCTCTTGGCAATCGGAACCACGAGCGGGGGCAACCTGAGGGATTGCTCGGCAACCTCCGCAGTCTCCAGCGTGCACGGCGACAGGACGGGTGTGCGACCGGCTGCCAGAGGAGCCGGACGAACGACGACCGACTCCCGTGGTCGACGTTCGGTCGCTATGGAGGCTGGGGCGGGCATGCGTTCCACGGTACGGACCCGGGTACCGAGCGGACGCCCATCGTCTTCGTCCACGGGAACCAGCGCGACGCCTGTGACTGGTTCGACCACGCCGAGTTCTTCCTGAAGCGCAGTTACACCGGCGACGAGCTGTGGGCCATCTCCTTCGACGACGGCAGCCCGACCCACCGGGCGATGGCCGAGCAACTCGACCACTTCGTCCGAAAGGTACGCGAGCACGCCGACGCCGAGGAGGTATCGGTCGTCGCCCACAGCCTCGGGGTAACCGGGGCCCGACACTGGCTCTACGACCGCGACCGCTACGACTGGGTGGACACCTTCGTCGGCCTCGCGGGGGCCAACCACGGCACCGTCCTCAGTTCGTGGTGTGCCTCCGCCGGCCTCACCAACGGCACCTACAAGATGAGCCCCTTCCTCCGGGCGGACTACGCCATCCGCGAGGGCCACCCGCTCGCGGAACTCAACGAGGACGAGACGCCCGGGGACGTCGAGTACTACACCATCCGGGGGAGCCACGACCCCCTGTTCTGGCGCTGCGAGCGCAGCCCCGAACTCGACGGGGCCGTGAACCTTGAACTCCCCGTCGACCACGACGGCGTCCGCACCGACCGCGAGGCCGTCGAACACGTCTTCGAGTGGGTGTCGGGTACCGACCCCTACGACCTCAGATACCACGTCGGGCTGCCGTAGCCGTCGACACATCTCGTTCCCTGAGTCCCGATTTGGACCCCCCGCCAGCACCGCCAGCGTGATTTTCTTCCCGAGCTGATAGGTACAACATCCCAGATGAACGTGACGTTCGACCCCCGGGTGACCGGCCTCGATCAGGTCACCGAGGGTCTCGACACACTGCTTGCGAACCGAGCTCCGACGAGCTCGGTGCCGTCGCGGTCGTCTCCGAACCGTTCGGCGGGCGAAGCGGGCTCCTCGACCACCTCTCGGAGGCACTCGAACCGGACGTCGAGCGTGTCCGACTCTCGCCCGACGCTCCGCCGACCGGCGTGTTCGACGACGTCGACGCCGAGATACTGTTCGTCGAGGACTGCCAGCACCTCTACCGGCGACAGATCGGCGGGTTCGAGGCCCTCGACGCCTTCCTGCGGGAGATCCCGTCACGGGACACGCTCGTCGTCACGTCGTGGAACCAGTACGCATGGGAGTACCTCGAGGCAGTCCGGGCTACGGACCGGACGTTCCCGCTGGTAATCACCGTCCCTTCCCTCGACAGAGACGAGATGGCGACGAGCATCACTGCCGGTCTCGACGCGTTTCCGACACTGGTGGACGACCGCGAGGAGGGGCTCTCGCGGGTCGTCACCACCGAGACACGCGCTATCGACCTCTGGGGTGGCCGGCGAGTACAGCTGTCCGTCCCGAAGCTCGACCTGACGTCGCTTCGGTCTCCCGAGTCCGCCGCGCGTCGACGCGCGATGCGTGACCTCGCGTTCGAGTACCTCACTCGCAGTTCCGGTGGGAACCTCGGCGTCGCCGCGGAGCTGTGGGAACGGCACACCGAGGACGGCCGCCTCGACGTGCAGTCGCTTGTCACCTCCCGCTACGTCTACGTCTCGGACGACCGTCCCTACACGGTCCTCGTCGAGGAACGACCGCTGTTCCGACTCCTCCGCGGCAAGGCGTACGTCGGTGACATCAGAAACGAGTTCCTGTTCAAATCCGACATGACACGTCGGGTCGCATACGAATTCCGTGAGGCGGACATCGAGACGCCCACATACGGCGGGTTCACCGCGGACGCGGACGATGACGGCCAACCCTTCGAGGACCGTTCGACCCTGTGAGGCGCTACCAGTAAATCCGTCAGGGCTATCTCGTCTTGCCCCTTCCGGACGCAGCAATGGCGAACCGACTTGCAGCGTACGCGTCCCGACTGCGCCGTTCTCCTGACTCTCCGTCCCCAGTCCGTGCCGGCGACGAACAGGCGGCGGTCCACGCCTGTGGGGTGTGTGCCGTCGAACACCCGCCGAGCGACCCGGCGTGCCGATGTACGAACTGTATCTGCGAGGAGTGCCGGCCCAACGAGTGCCCCTGTGCGGGCGCCGGCGAGAAGGCACGCGATGACCACGACCGGGGGCTCTTCACCGACCCCCTCGCGTCCCTCCTCGGGTGGCGCCTCCCCATCGGGAGCGCCTGAGGACGCGGTTCGGACCCGACTCTTCGTCGACGCCTCGTCACCGGGTGACGGCTACACGAGAGCGCGACGACCGAACAGTACTACCCAGTACGTATCTCCTGTCCCTGGAGGTCGCTCGTCGGGACGGGCGTGAGCGGGCACGTCGAGCGGAGAGAACAGTTGGATTCTGCGCCGTGCGGAAAAGCGACTCCCGTCGGCGCTCGCCGACGGTGGCGGGCGGCTACTCGCGTTTCCGTACGATATCGACGAGCCGACAGGTGTCGCTCGCCGCCCCCGGCTTCGACGCCTCGGCCGACCGCCGGGCGGCCGTCGGGTCGCTCGCCCGGAGCTGGTCGACGTAGCGACTCGACCAGCCCGAACTGTCGGTGACTTCGTAGACCGCGATGTAGCATTCGTCGTTCGCTGCGTCCGTCGAACGGGATGTGGTTTGTGACATCGGCTTGGGGTGGGTGAGTGGGTGGTCGGAGGCGATGCACGGCAGAGTAGAGAGCAGTATGCGGGGGTTAGTGCGGGACGTTTTATATCTGTGGGTTGTCGCTTCCGGCCGCGGACTCCCCACCACCCCGGCCCGGGGGTCGCCCGCCCAACCCGGACGTACTTGAGGCACGACCCCCGACCAACCAGGTAGTCGGCCCGCCATGTACGACATCCCGCCGCGGCTCTGGTCGCTCGCCACGACGGTCGGTACGTACCTCGCGTTCGTCGTCCTCGTCGTCCTCCCCGTCTACCTCAACCGGGGGCGACTCCCCGGGCGTCTCCTCGCGCTCCGCCGCGGCTGGGAACAGCTCACCGCCCGCGGTCTGTGGGCCCTCGGTTACCTCCCGCTCTCGCTGGTCGTCCTCTTCGCGGCGGCCTTCGGCGCGTTCGCGCTCGCCGAACTCGTCCCGGTCCTCCAGTGGGGCTGGCTGGGCGCGAACATCCTCGCCGCGCCGCTCGCACCACCCGAGAACACCGCCGCCACCCCCGGGATCGACTGGACGGCGCTGTTCCCGCTCGTCCTCGTGCCGGTCATCGTCGCCGCGATGTTGCTGTTCAACTACGAGGAGGAACGCCAGTACCGCGACTCCTACCGCTCGGTGGGCGTCTGGGCGGCCCTCCATCTCGTCATGGGCATCCCACTTTTCGCCGTCATCCCCATCTTCACCGTCGGCCTGGTCTACAAGCGCATCCACGACCGCTACGGCCTCGACGCCGCCTACGTCGTCCACTTCGCGACGAACTCCGTCCTCGTCTCGATTCTGGTGTTGAGCATCGTCGCGCTGGCGGTGGTGTGACGGAGGCGGAAGTCGGGGAAGAGGGGAGGGGTCAGCACACGGCCACTCGCACGTTCGCCGGCGTTTCGCACCCTCACGACGGCGGGGCTCATCCGAGCGCTCCGAAGATGCCCAGGACCCAGCGAACCAGCTCCGAGCCGGCGAACAGTCCGCCCTCTAGCCGGGAGAGTACCCGTCCCGTCCACAGGGCGGCGACCATCAACAGGGAGATACCGGCCAGCCACGCGAACGTCTCGACCGCGGTGGCGCTCATCAGCAGCGGGCGGATGAGCGCTCCGACCCCCAGTATCCCCGTGATGTTGTAGATGTTGCTGCCGATGACGTTACCCACTGAAACGCCGAGGCTCCCCCGCTGGAGGGCGATCAGCGAGACGGCGAACTCGGGCGTCGAGGTCCCCGCCGCGACGATGGTCCCGCCGATGACCCACTCGGAGATACCGGCACCGCGGGCCAACTCCGAGGCGGCCAGGACCATGTAGTCCCCGCTCACGAGCACCAGCGCCAACCCACCCACGAGGAACGCGACGTCCCGCCCCCGGAAGGCTACTCGCTCCGTTACGGGACGGGTCACGGCAGCCTCGACCGACGACGTATCGACGGCTTCCTCCGGCCGGTTCGTCCGGAGGAGATACGCGGTGTACGCGACGAACAGCCCCGCCAGAAGCGCACCCTCCAGTCTCGTAACCCGAAGGTCGAACACGGCGAGACCCCCGACGAGCGTCGCCACGAGCAGGGCGACGCCGTCCCGGCGGACGAGCGACTCGGTAACCGGGATGACCTTCAACAGCGAGATGATCCCGAGGATGAACGCGAGGTTGTAGATGTTCGACCCGAGGACGTTGGCGACGGCGATGTCGCCCAGCCCCTTCAGTGCGGCATCGACCGAGACGGCGAGCTCCGGGGTCGACGTCCCCATCGCCACGATCGTCAGCCCGATGGTGAGATCCGAGAGCCCGAACCGCCGGGCCAACCGGACGACGGCATCGACCAGGAAGCGCGCGCCGACCCACAGTCCCAGTATCGACAGGAGGATTACACCGATTTGACCCACCGGTCCGCTGTGAAGCATTTCGCTGACCGAGTAGCGGAGGGTCAATCAAGGTTAGGTTCGACGTTCCGCACTCCGACAGGGGTCGACGACGTCTCGCTACGAGTGGCGGTGTCGGCGAGGAGACGTTGTCTGGTGATGCTGTTGCTGGGAGGCTGTCCCCCGCCTTCCTGCGGTACCCTTCCGGCAGTCGACCTCCACCCGTCCTCCGCCGTCTCGGAGAGCGACGGCGGGCAGTACTGGGGAGGGGCTGACGACTGCTCACGACGTCCTCCCCGCACGTCCTCGCGTTTCGAACCCTCTACGGTTCGTTCACCAGCCGCTCGCCGTCTCGACTCGCGGAAAGGAAACGGGCGCTGAGGGCACCCAACAACGCGGATAGCGGTTCCGTACGTGTGCCCTCGGCCTGATTTCAACTGGGCTCCCAAGGTGTGGTTCGCCACCCAACCGATGACCGACCTCGAACCTATCGCCCCCGACGAGGCATTGAATCTGTACCTCGGCCATCGCGGTCGTGAAGTCGCCGCAGCGACGCTTCAGTCGCATAAGTCACGACTCGGCCACTTCGTTGAGTGGTGTGACGATAACGATATCAAGAACCTGAACAACCTCACGGGTCGGACGCTCCACGAGTATCGCTTGTGGCGTCGCAACGCGAACGGTGGCATCAAGCCAGTTACCGAGAAGACACAGATGGACACGCTCCGCGTGTTCATCCGTTTCCTCGAAAGCATCGACGGAGTGGTGCCCGACCTCAGCGAGCGCGTTCTCTCACCTGACCTGAAGGACAAGGAGAACATCCGTGACGTGATGCTCGACCGACCACAGGCCGATGCAGTCCTCGATTACCTGGGGACCTACGAATACGCCTCACGCGCGCACGTCGTGCTGGCACTCATGTGGCATACGATGATGCGACGCGGCGCGGTGCGAACACTCGATGTACAGGACTACCATAGTGACGACCAGTCGATAGAGGTCCGACATCGTCCTGATACGGATACTCCGCTGAAAAATCAGACGGACGGTGAGCGAATCGTCGCGCTCGCGCC
>CAYYSW010000063.1:0-11529 GCA_964474395.1 uncultured Halobacteriales archaeon | reverse complement strand
CGAGACCGTCGAGATGCCGCTCGACCGTCCCGAGATGTTCGCCGAAGTCGGCATCGACCCGCCGTCTGGCGTTCTCCTCTACGGTCCGCCGGGCACCGGGAAGACGATGCTCGCGAAGGCCGTCGCCAACCAGACCGACGCCACCTTCATCAAGATGGCCGGCTCCGAGCTGGTCCACAAGTTCATCGGCGAGGGGGCGAAGCTCGTCCGCGACCTCTTCGAACTCGCCCGCCAGCACGAACCGGCGGTCATCTTCATCGACGAGATCGACGCCATCGCCTCCAAGCGCACCGACTCGAAGACCTCCGGCGACGCGGAGGTCCAGCGCACGATGATGCAGCTGCTCAGCGAGATGGACGGCTTCGACGAGCGCGGGCAGATATCCATCATCGCGGCGACGAACCGCTTCGACATGCTCGACCGCGCCATCCTCCGGCCCGGTCGCTTCGACCGCCTCATCGAGGTGCCCAAGCCCGACGCAGAGGGCCGCGAGATGATCTTCAAGATCCACACGCGGACGATGAACGTCTCCGATGACGTGGACTTCGCGGCGCTGGCCGAGGAGGCCGACCAGGCCTCCGGTGCGGACATCAAGGCCATCTGTACGGAGGCCGGGATGTTCGCCATCCGCGACGACCGCACCACCGTCAAGATGGAGGACTTCGAGGCCGCCTGGGAGAAGATCCAGCAGAACGAAGAGGAGAACGAGGACGTCTCCCGGACCTTCGCCTGAAAGCCCTCAGAACTGCGCGCCTGCGGCGCGCATCGGGAGCGCGGAGCGCTCCCGACACTTGGCAGCGGTTCTTCGCCCTTTTCATGTCCGCCAGGACAGCTGTGCGTGGCCGCGCGACCGCGCGGCCGCTCGTTCGTTCACTCCGTTCACTCACTCGCGGTACGATTGCTGGTCATCGACAGCCCTGCTCTTCCCCGGGTCGCGCGGTCCTTGCGTCGCTCGGACACGGCTCCCAGCCACCGAGCCGTCTATCGTTCGAGGTCTCGCTGAGCGCGTGTAGTTTCCTCCTCAGGTATGGTTGCTCGGCAGACCTCCCTACTGTTAGACAGAGAGCGTCTGTCTATCAGTCGTATCGCTCCTGCGCTGCTGCGTCGGACTGCTGTGTGTCCCAGTGGCTGTGATGGACCAGTTTGACCGTTGCGTGCCGAAGGAGTTCCGAGAGTTCACGGTCCGAGACCCCGACCTCCTCGGCGAGTGCGGTTGTGGTAATGCGCCGAGGCACATCGTAGTATCCCTGCTCGACGGCGGTCTGTAACGCCTCACGTTCCTGTGGGGTCATCGGGACCCCATCCGACTGGTCGGCCTCGTCCATATCTGTGTGAGACTCTTCCCCAACTTTATCTTCATGGCTCATTCAGGCCACAGTCGGACGATACGGCACGTCTTTGTGTTATGAACGACACCGGTAGAGAGAACAGCAACTGGTATCCGTCTGGCCGCCCTTACTTCTTGTGAACGATTGACTCACGGTTCCTGTGACCGTGGCATTCCCCTTGAGGACCGACTTCTCTGTGAACTGCCCCTGAATCCGCGGAGTGCTCGTTCACAGAGACGCTCATGTCTGACACAGCACCTACCATCGAGAGCCGGGAAGCGCTCCACGAACAGCTGAACGCCCTCATCGACGCCGCCAAACGGGGTAACGTCAATCCCGAGGGTAGCTACGACATCGAAACCATTCACAACGATGCCTACTACGACGTCGAGGTCACGGCCGTCAGCCCGAATCGAGACTGAAACACTCGCGGCACGTCTCTACCAGTCGAACAGAACCCCCACGACGGGCGAGTCCCCGCGAAGCGCCCCTACTACCACGCACCAGTCACACAATCCGACGACCCTTTGAGGGTCTGTCCCCTCGTCTCATTATGGACGACCAACCGGGACTGAGCGACCAGTACCGCATGGCCAGCCCGTGGCCGCTGTTCGTCGCGCTCGGCCTCGCCATCTCCGAGGTGGGCGTCGTGTTGAACATCCTGCCCCTGTCGGTCGGCGGCCTCCTCCTGCTCGTCGGCACCACCGCCGGCATCGTCCAGGAGGCCGGCTACACCGACCGCCCGTGGGGCGTCCTCGGCGGCCTCGGCGCGGCGCTGGTGGTTCTCGGCGGCATCCTCGTCGCGACGCAGGTGACGACGGTGAGCGTCCCGGCCGTCACCGAGACGGTGACGGGCGCGTTCAGCGGCCCGACGGCGAACGGCCTCGTCCAGCGCGGCCTCTCCGTGGCGTTCGCCGGCGCCATCGCGCTGGTGGCGAGTCGCGTCGCCGCCGCGGTGGAACCCACCGGCGACCCCGGCCCCGCCTGACCGACCCAGTCCCGACCGGCATCCCCCCGAACGACGCGGTCCCCGATTGACACACTCCCCGTCGGTGCCGTCCCCGACGGTCGGTTCTCCGGGTCCCCGCTTTCCGTCCCGGCACAAAGGTTAATAATTCATACCGACGACTGTCGGGTACGTCACGTGGCGTGGTGTCTCATGTCATGGTAACAATCACCATCCTGGTGAGCAGCGTGTTGATGGGGCTGTTGTTAGCGGCCGTCGTCTGGACCGTCGTCCGGTCGGGTGCCGACCGGGGGTACTCGCCCACCGACGAGGGGCCGCGCGGGTCGGGGTTCGACGTCGCCCGCGCGGGGTACGCGCGGGTCGCCGGGAGCCAGCTGGCCTGGGTCGTCGGCTTCCTCGCCGCCGTCTTCGCCGTCGGCGGGGGAGCCGTCGCCTACCTCGGCGGGTGGGAGCTCTCGCCGACCATGGGGATGGTGGGCGGCGTCGCCCTCGTCGGCGTCGTCGGCGCCCTCCTCGCGGGGTTCCTGTTCATGGCCGTCTACCGCGTCACGCGGGTGAAGGGTCTCGGCGGACCGATGGCGACGGCGGTGGCCCTCTGGGTGTTCGGTCTCCTGTTCGTCCTCGTGGTATCGGTACAACTGCTCACGGCGACCGGCTGACCCGATGGGGCTCACGAACGTCCCCGGGTCGCTGCCCGCTCGAGCGGAACGACTCCCGCCGTGGGCGTGGCTGGCCGCGGTCGTCGCCGCGGAACTCCTCTTGCTCGTCGGCTACTTCGGCGCGACGGGCGCGCGGCCGACGAGCGTCCGCTACGCGCTCTACCCGTTCGTCTGGATGAACGTCGGCGTCTGGGCGGTACTCCACGTCGCGTCCCCGCCCGCCGCCCGCCCGCTCCGTCTGGCGGCCGGCGGCCTCGCCGTCGCGTACTTCCTCCTCCTCGCGTACGTCTCGGGACTGCTCGGCGTCGAGCTGGGTTCCGCGGCCGGACACGCCCACGGCCACGTCGTCGGCTTCCAGTTCACCCCCTCGGCGCCCGGCTGGGGCCCCCGAATCGGCTACGCGGGCGAGACGTTCCACCTCGCGTTCGTCCCCTACCGCGTCGTCGGCTACCTCTCGCTGTCGTACCTGCTGTACGCGGCCCTGCTCGACGCACGCGCGAGTCCCCTCCCCGGCGTCCTCGGCCTCGCGGCCTGTATCGGCTGTGCGTTCCCGCTCGTCTCGCCCCTGTTCGGCGGGCTCGCGGGCGGGGCCGCCGCGCTGACGGGGGTGGCGGCGACCTACTCCGTCGACCTCTCGACCGCGGCGTTCCTCGCCGGGGTCGGGCTCCTCTACTGGCGGCCCGGCATCCGATGACGGGGGCCGCGGGACTGCTCGCCCCGCTCCACGCCGGGTCGCTCAGCGGGTCGCTCCAGTCGGTGCCCGTCCCCTCGTGGCTCGTCGTCCTCACCGGCGGTGGCCTCATCGGCGCCTCCTTCCTGTTCACGACGCTCGTGACCGACCACGCCCTCATCCGGGAACTGAACGACCGCCGGCTCGGCGTCCCCTCGGTCGCCTCCCTCCGGACCGCCGTCCGTGCGCTCGTCCGCCTCGCCGGGGTCGCGGCGCTCGCGCTGGTCGTCGTCAGCGGCCTCCTCGGTCCCGAGACGCCCGTCGTCAACCTCGCGGTCCTCCTCGTCTGGGCGGGGTGGTGGGCGGGCTACACCATCACCGTCTACCTCATCGGGAACACGTGGCCCGCCCTCGACCCGTGGCGGACGCTCTCCGGGTGGGTCGCGCGGGCCGGCGACCGATTCGGCGTCGCGGTCGGTCGGGTCACATACCCCGAGCGACTGGGCGCGTGGCCGAGCGTCGCCGGCCTGCTGGCGCTCGTCCTCCTCGAGGTCGTCAGCCCCGTCGCCGAACGCCCCCGACTGCTTGCGGGGGTCGTGGTGGGCTACACGCTCGTGGCCGTCGCCGGGAGCCTCGCCGTCGGCCGGGGGGTGTGGTTCGAGCGGGTGGACCCCATCGCGCGCGTCTTCCGGTTCTACGGGCGGCTGGCGCCGATCCAGCGCGGTCCGTCGGGCGTCGAACTCACCGTCCCCGGCGGCGCGCTCACCCGGGCGACCGCCCCCGAGTCCCGCGACGACACGGCGTTCGTCGTTGCCCTCCTGTGGGTGACGACCTTCGACGGGTTCGTCTCCACGCCGGCGTGGCGCGACCTCGCCCGACCGATCGTCGAGGCGGGCGTCCCCGCGCTGCTGGTGTACGCGCTGGCGCTCCTCGCCGGATTCGGCCTGTTCCTCGGGGGGTACCGCCTCGCGGCACGGAAGGCCCGAGAGACGGCGGGGACGTACGTCTCGGCGCGCTTCATCGGCGGCTGGTTCGTCGGCTCCCTGCTGCCCATCGCCGCCGGCTACCACCTCGCGCACTTCCTTGGGTACTTCCTGACGCTCGCCCCCGCGCTGGCGGCGGCGCTCGCCACCCCCCTGTCGGCCGCGACGGACCCCCGGCTGCTCGTGCTCCCCGGCTGGTTCGGCACGCTCCAGTTGGGCTTCGTCGTCCTCGGACACCTCCTCGCGGTCTGGGTGGCCCACTCGCTGGCCTTCGAGGTGTTCGACGGCCGCCTCCAGCCCATCCGGAGCCAGTACCCGTTCATCCTCGTGATGGTGTTCTACACCATGACGAGCATGTGGATCGTCGCACAACCCTACGCCGCCCCTCCCTACGTATGACCGACGACCGCCTCCCCCGGGTCGTCCCCGAGACGGACGTCGAACCGGGCGCCGACCCCGCGCGCTGTCCGTACTGTGACCGCCCGTTCCGCACCGAGCGCACGCTCTGGCTCCACGTCGGCGAGCGACACGCCGAAGCCTGTACGCCCGAGGAGCTGGCGACCTACGAGGAGTGGCGCGAGGACGAGGCCGACGACCTGTTCGTCTTCCACCTGAAGGTGGTCGCCGCGCTCACGGTGCTGTACGCGTCGTTCGTCGTCGTCTACATGGTCGTCCTCGCGATTCAGTGACCGGACTCGGGGGACTCGACCTCCCCGTGGTCCCCCTCCGGCAGCGTCCCGGTGCGGGCTATCTGTGCAGTCAGTACGCCGACGCTCGCCAGCACGACGACCCCGCCGCCGACGATGAACGCGTCGGCGTTCGCCCCGCCGCTCGCCTCCCCGTAGAGGAGAACGAGCAACCCGAGGACGACGCCCGCGACGACCATCCCGACGAGTGACGCATCCTGATTCATAGTCGTGATATCACACCGCACGGGGATAACGGTTCCCGTGGTCCGGCTACGCCGCCCCCTCGCCGGTGCGGAACGCGAGGAGGACGAACCCGGCGATGGCGAGCGTCGTGACGAGCCCCGTGGCGAGGGCGACGGTGCTCAGCGTCTCGCCGGTGGCGCTGGCGACGAACCCCGTCATCCCGATACCGGGCGGTATCGAGAACAGCGCGACGTAGGGATAGGGGTTCGTTCGACCGGTCGGGTCGGTCCGTCCCTCCTCCCCTCGCGCGTCGTCGGGCGGTTCCGTCGGGGCGCCGTCGGCACTCGGGTCCGTCGGGGTCACGCCGGGAGCCTCCCGACGCAGGCCCGGCAGAACTCGTAGGCGGCGTCGTTGCAGGACCCACACGACCCGCAGGCCACGCGACCCTCGGCGTCGCCACACGGGTCGGGGCTCCCCGCGTTCGCCCCGAGGGCCGTCCCCGGGTAGGGGGTCATGCCGTAGGCCGGGACGGCGCCCGACGGGATGCGGTCCTCCTCGCGCTCGACGTACCGCGAGAGGTAAACCACGATAGGTATCTGTGCCAGCGGGATGACGACGAGCGCGACCAGTCCCCAGTCCAGTGGTGTCATGGTTACAGTATCGAGTACGACGCCGCGACGGTCAGTGCGAGCGCCGCAAGCAGGCCGAGCACCATCAGGTACGACAGCGACCGGGGCTCCCACCTGAGATGCTGGAAGTAGGCGACGACGAGCAACGCCTTCGCGAACGACAGCACGATGATGATCCCGAAGGCGGTCCAGTAGTCCAGTCCCGCGAACTCCACGGCGACCTGCACGGTGGCAGAGACGAACAGGGCGACGTAGATGGCGGTGTAGAATCTCGTGTTTACCATGGTCACAGGATGTAGAACAGCGGGAACAGGAACAGCCAGACGATGTCGACGAAGTGCCAGTACAGCCCGAAGTACTCGACGGGCCGGCTGTCGTCCAGGTACGCGCCCCGCAGTGCGCGCGCGATGAGATACAGGGTGATGACCAGCCCCGCGATGACGTGGGCGGCGTGCAGGCCCGTCGTCAGGAAGAACGTCGAGGACTGGATGTCAGTCGAGAGCCAGTGGCCCTCGTGGTAGAGGTGGAGCCACTCGATGCCCTTGTTGGCGAGGAAACCCATCCCGAGGATGAACGTCACCGCGAGCCCCCCGACGACGCCCCACTTGTTCTTCTTCTGGGCGGCGACCAGCGCCAGCACCACCGAGAAACTGCTGGTCAGCAGGATGTAGGTGTTCATCAGGCCGGGCATCGGGTCGGCGGCGATGGTCTCCCAGCCGGTCCAGCCGGCGGCGACCCGGATGAACACGTACGACCCGATGAACGCCCCGAACAGGACGACGTCCGAGGCGAGGAATATCCACATCCCCAGTTTGGTGTTCTCGACGCCGGCGAAGGGCCACTTCTCGCCGGCCTCCTCTACCTCGGGACCGTGGAACCGCTCGCGGGTCATCGAGACCAGCGCTCCGAAGGTGACGACGCTCCCGGCGAGCAGGGTGACCATGTAGAACATCCCCTCCACGCCGGCGGGGAACTCCGCGCCCTGGAGCCCGGAGAGGCCGAGCAGCGTCAGCAGGGCGCCGACGCCGATGACCAGCGGCCAGATGCTCGCGTGGCTGGCGCCTTCCTCCTCGGCGTGGCCGGTCTCCCCCGCGTGGGCGACACCGCCGTCGGTCCTGCTCGCCCCCGCGGCCTCACCCCCGTCGGCCGCACGCGCCCCCCGGAAGGAGAGCGAGCCGCCGCCGTAGGTGGGCGACCCGGGGAAGTTCTCCAGCGGGGGCGGCGAGGAGACGGCCCACTCGGCGGTCGTCGAGTACTCCCACGGGTTGTCAGGGGCGGGGTCGCCGGTCCAGAGGCTCTTCAGCAGGTTCCAGAGCATCACGGCGAAGGAGACGCCGAGGACGAACGCGCCGACCGTCGCCAGCTGGTGCCACGGGGTGAGCGCGGGCGCGTAATCGAACACCCGCCGGGGGGTCTCCCACGCGATGAACATCGGGAAGTAGAGGAGATTGAACCCGACGAAGTACAGCGCGAAGTGGACCTTCCCGAGGAACTCGTCGTACATCCGGCCGGTCATCTTCGGGTACCAGTAGTACAGCGCCCCGATGAGGCCGGTGACGCCCCCGACCATCACGTAGTGGAAGTGCGCGACGACCCAGTAGGTGCCCCGGAACTCGTAATCGAGGACGATTGCCCCGAGGAACACCCCGGTGATGCCCCCGATGATGAACAACAGGAGCGCCCCGAAGGCGAACAGGAACGGCGTGTCGAACCGGATGCGCCCCTTTATCATGGTGTAGATGAGCGAGAACACCATCAGGTCGAAGGGCAGCGAGATGCCGATCGTCGTCGCCATGAACAGCGTCTTCACCTCGAGGTTGATGCCCGTCAGGAACATGTGATGCATCCAGACGACGAACGACTGGAGGGCGACGAGCACCATCGCGGCGATGAACCACTTGCGCCCGACGATGCGCCGGCCGGTGAACGTCTGGAACATCTCGGCCATCGCCCCCAGCGCCGGGAAGAAGACGATGTACACCTCGGGGTGGCCGAAGAACCAGAACAGATGCGCCCACAGCAGCGACCCGCCCTCGCTGGTCGCGGCGAAGTAGGTGGTCCCGAGCAGGCGGTCCGCCGAGAGGATCATCAGCGCCGCGAGCAGTGCCGCGAAGGCAAACAGCATCATCCAGACGGTCAGCAGGATGGACCACGTGAACAGCGGGAGGTGCCGGAGCGTCAGGCCCTCCGCGCGCATGCGATGCATCGTCGTCAGGAAGTTGACCGAGGAGACGGTGACGGAGACGACGAACAGGAGCAACGCGAGGACGGCCGTCGAGCCACCGAGGCTCGGCGTGTAGGTGGGGATGTTGAGCGGGGCGTACATCGTCCACCCGCCGGCGAAGGTGCCCCCCTGGAAGAAGGAGATGCCCAGCAGGACGCCCGAGGCGAGGTAGAGCCAGAACGAGAGGGCGTTCAGCCGGGGGAACGCGAGGTCCTTCGCGCCGATCTGGAGGGGAACCACGTAGTTGGCGAAGCCGAAGGCGAAAGGCGAGAGGAACCAGAACACCATGATGAGGCCGTGCAGCGAGACGGCCTGGTTGTAGGCGTTGGGCGCGAGGAAGGTCGCGCCGGGCGTCCACAGTTGCAGGCGCATCAGGAGCGCGAGGACGCCCCCGAAGACGAGGAAGAACAGCGCCGTCACCACATAGAGGATGCCGACGTCCTTGTGGTTGGTCGTGACCAGCCACCGGCGTATCGAGGTGACCGGCGGGAGGCCGTGTTCCCCGCCGTGGTCGTACTCCCCGCTCGCGACGGGGAGGTCCCCGTCGACGCTCGCCGTGCCGCCGTCAGTGCGTGAGTGCTCGTCGGTGTCGGTCATGCTGGTACCCCGATGGCCGCCGTGCTGTTCGTCGCGTTCGTTCCGTTCCCCGACCCGTTACCGGTCCCCGCGTACCACTCCTCGAAGGCCTCGGGCTCCATCACGACGACCTGCGCGTTCATCGCGGAGTGGCCGGCGCCACACAGTTCGTAGCACTGGGCGGTGTAGGTCCCCACCTCGTCGGCGAGGAACCACGTCTCGGTGGTCTGACCGGGGATGGCGTCGGTCTTCACCCTGAGGCCGGGGACGCCGAAGTTGTGGAACACGTCGGCGGACGTCACCGACAGCTGGACGCGCGTCCCCTTCGGGACGCGCAGTTCGCCGACGCTCCGGTGACCGTTGGCGTAGTGGAACTCCCAGATGAACTGCCGGCCGACGACGGTGACGTCCATCGCCTCGGTGTCCTCCTGGAAGGCGCTGTCCGCGGGGGACTCGATGTACAGCAGCGTACCGTACGTCCACGCGATGAGCGAGATGACGATGACGGCGCTGATGAACAGCGAGAGGAACAGCTTCCGGCCCTTCCCGCCGCCACTGGGGAGTTCCCCGAGGCTCGGCCTGTCGTCGCCACCCGTCTCCTCACCGTCGCCGGGGCGCGCCCGGTACTTGTACGCGTTGTACAGCATGTAGCTGATGACGACGACGCCCACGAGGGTACCGAGGACGAGGAACACCCAGTAGATCTGCTCGAACACCTGGGTCCGAGAGCCACGCGGTATCAGCCCGTCCACCTGATACAGCGCGACGTTGACGTCGGGTCCGTACATCGCTATCGCTGTCACTCATTATTTTTCATGGGTCTTATACATTGCGCAGGTATACCACGGTTCGTGGTGACAACACCCACTTCGTCCGTCCGCACTTGGGAGCGATAACTAGACGACCGGCCAGCTATCACCGGTCTATCCGGACGGAAATAGTATCGAAGGGTGACAGGACGAGCAAGGCTTTTGTCACATTGTTTGGTATCAATACCCATGGTAGACAGTCCACCGGAGTTCGCGGCCGACGTCGAGACCGAGGAGGGGGCCGAACCGGATTTCGACCACCTCGCCGGTATCGTCACCGACGGACTCATCGGTGCGGTCGGTGGTCTGGTCGGGACCGCCGCGCTGACCGTGGGGTTGTTCGTCGCCTCGACGGTCGGCGCCTTCGAGTTCGAATCGTTCGCCGAGGTCGCCAGCATCGTCGCGCTCGACACCGTCTTTCCCGCGAACGCTCCGGCCGTCGGGTTCCTGCTCTTTCTCGCCGGCGGGATGATAACGTGGCCGCTCCTGTTCGCGGCGACCGGGGCGTACCTCCCCGGGCGGACGTACGCGCTCAAGGGCCTCCCGTACGGCGCGGTGCTCTGGACCGGGTTCGCGATGGCGTTCTACACCGGCCAGTCGGGGTTCGCGTTGCCCCTCTATCTCGTGTTGACGTTCGTCGCGCACCTCGCCTACGGCTTCACGCTCGGGGCCGTCTTCGACTACCTCGGCAACCGGCCGGACACGCTCGTTTGAGGTCCGACACGGCGAGCGCAAATGGACAGTCTATTTATCGCCGCCCCGTAACCTCCCGGTATGG
The DNA here is from genome assembly GCA_964474395.1 of uncultured Halobacteriales archaeon. GTDB lineage: Archaea > Halobacteriota > Halobacteria > Halobacteriales > Haloarculaceae > Halomarina. The sequence goes on along the minus strand of CAYYSW010000063.1, from coordinate 1,034 downwards.
CACCGGACGTGTTCGACCGGGAGACGCTGCTCGACCTCTCGGTCAACGTTATCCCGCTGTTCATCATTCTGGCCTTCATCGTCCTGTTCGCGGTGGTCGCACCGTTCGGCTACAGCCTCGTGGACACGACGATTCAGATGGCGCTTCTCATCGTCCCGTTCATCGGCCTCGCCGTCCTGACGTACTACTCGGGCAAGGCGATCGCCGGCGCCGAGGAGAAAGCGGAACAGGAAGGCGAACTCGCTCACGGCGCGGCCCCCGACACCTCCGGCGGCGCCGAGACCACGGGCGCACACGCCGGCGAGTCGAACCCCCAGACCGGCGAGCGGGAACGCGAGGACGCCTCCGACGGGTCGGACGCGCCCGACGCGACCGAGGGGAACGCCGAGAGCGCCATCGAGTCGCGTTCGACGACCGACCAGAACTGAAAAACAGCGTCCGAGGCGGGTCCGCGGACGGAGGAGCGACCGCCAAATCTGACCCCGACGATCCGGCGAGAACTGCCGGACTGCTCGGCCCTCGGGACGCGAACACAACCTTTCTAATGCCCGAGTCCCGAGCCATACCATGGACGTTTCAAGAGGGTTGCTCTCTGGCCTGCCCGCCCAGGGAGCCGGCATGGACCTGTCGGGACAACTGGCACTCACGGTCCTCATGGGGGTGTTCCTCGCCGCCGTCGCGGTGATGATCGCCCGCACCGAGAACTGGCGGTCGTACACGCCGCTCGCCGGTGGCGGTGTCTACGGTGACGACACGGGACACGCCGTCCAGCACAAGCCGTCGGGCATCACCCGGTGGCTGACGACGGTCGACCACAAGGACATCGGGATGTTGTACGGGTTGTACGCCATCATCGCGTTCGTCTGGGGCGGCCTCGCCGTGCTCCTGATGCGGACGGAGCTGGCGACGGCCACCTCGACGCTCATCGAACCCGGCTTCTACAACGGACTGCTGACGAGCCACGGCATCACGATGCTGTTCCTGTTCGGGACGCCCATCATCGCGGCGTTCGCGAACTACTTCGTCCCGCTGCT
>CAYYSW010000062.1:0-11651 GCA_964474395.1 uncultured Halobacteriales archaeon | reverse complement strand
AAGGCTGGTCCCGCCGACGCCCTTCACGCGGGCGTGGTTCAGAGGGTAGTGCCGGTCGCCGGTCGCGCTGTAGGCGTCGCGCGCGCCGCCCATGCCCCACACCGACAGCGGGTGGTGGGCGGGCCGGATGGCCCGTTCCATGCGCTCGGTCCGGTCCTCGTCCTCGCCGTCGAAGCGCGGGCCGGCGTCGAGGACGGTCACGCCGTACCCCTCGCTCGCCAGTCGGTGGGCGACCAGCGCGCCGGCGGGACCGGCGCCGACGACGCAGACGTCCGTGTCGGGGCTCACCGCCGCTCCCCTCGTCCCCGACCGCTCATGGTTCGTGCTGGTAGGCCTCGGTGCCGCCCGGGTGCCCGACGGGGTTGCTCGCGCCGACGAGTTCGGCGCCCGTCGGCGACGTGTAGAGGGCGTAGAGCAGTTCGTTCACGACGTAGAAGCGCACGCGCTCGGCTCTCGACCCCTCGGGGTCGGGGGTGGCGCCCTCCGCGCCGAGTTGCCGGAGGACCGCGTCGCGCGTCCCCCGGTCGAGGTCGGGGTACGGCGCGTCGTACCACGATCGGGCGGCCGCGTCGAGCTCCCCGACCGCACCCACGAGCCCCTCCCGATACGCCTCGCCGTCGGTCCGCCCGCGCACGTACGTTCTGACGAACTCGCCGACGCCCTCGGCCTCGCTCGGGTAGAGCACCTCGCCGGCGGCGACGAGCGTCGGGAGGGCCGCCTCCACGTCTGCGGGTGCGGTGGTCTCCTCGTCGTCGATGCCGTTGTCGTCGTGGCCGGTGCCGTCGGCGGACCGGCGGGCGAGGGCCGCCGCGCCACCGCCGCCGACCATGCCCACCCCGGCGAGCGCCGCGAGCGCGTCCCGGCGCGTCAGTTCCATGGGCGTCGAATTAGGTGAGCCTAAACTTAGTGGTTGTCATCGGGAGCCGACCCCTCCTGAGGGGTGAATTTAAATCGAGCCGTCACGTCCTCCTGACATGGACGCTGACGTGCGAACCGTCGAGGTGCCGAGCGGTGAGACCATCGCCTACCGGGTCCGCGAGGGGGCCGACGAGGAGACGACGCCGCTGGTGCTCCTGCACGGCAACATGACCTCCTCGGTTCACTGGGACCTCGTCTTCGAGGAGATGGACCCCCGCTACACGCTCTACGCGATGGACATGCGCGGGTTCGGGGAGTCGACCTACGGGACGCCGGTCGACTCGCTCGACGACTTCGCGGCGGACGTCGCCGGGTTCGTCGACGCGGTCGGCCTCGACCGGTTCCACCTGATGGGCTGGTCCACCGGCGGCGGGGTGGCGATGGTCTACGCGGCCGAGCACACCGACCGGGTCGAGCGACTCGTCCTCGTCGCGCCCGTGAGCACGCGTGGCTACCCCATCTACCGGAAGGACGAGGAGGGCCAGCCGACCGACGACCCGCTGACGACGAAGGAGGACATCGCCGCCGACCCCGTACAGGTCGCGCCGATACTGGCCGCCTACGAGAACGAGGACCGCGGGACCCTTCGGAACGTCTGGAACAGCCTCATCTACACCGACACGCAGCCCGAGGAGGACCGCTACGAGACGTACGTCGACGACATGCTCACCCAGCGCAACCTCGTGGACGTGGACTACGCGCTCGCGCACTTCAACATCAGCGACGAGGAGACCGACTACGGGCCGGGCGACGGCCGGGCGAACGACGTCACCGTGCCGACGCTCGTTCTCCGCGGTGAGCGCGACCTCGTCATCAGCGAGGCGATGGTCGAGGAGACGGTCGCGGACCTGCCGAACGCGGAGTTCGTCGAACTCGTCGATGCGGGTCACTCGCCGTTCGTGGACGACATCGACGCCGTCCTCGACGAGGTGGAAGGGTTCCTCGCGCGCGAGGGGTGAGCTGAGCTACTCGGGGACGCGGAAGGTGTTCCGCAGGACGCCGACGCCCTCGACGTCCACCTCGACGGTGTCGCCGTCCCTGATGGGGCCGACGCCGGAGGGGGTGCCCGTCGAGACGAGGTCGCCCGGTTCGAGCGTCATGTAGCGCGTTATCTCCTCGATGAGTTCGGGCACCGAGAAGATGAACTGGTCGCGCGAGGAGTCCTGCCTGAGGTCGCCGTTGACCCGCAGACGGACGTGGGCGTCCTCGGGGACGACCTCGGGTCGGGCGACGACGGGACCGAAGGGCGCGGCCTTATCGAAGGCCTTGCCGCGCACCCAGTTCTGCTCCCGGTCCTGGTCGTCGCGGTTCGAGACGTCGTTGAGGCAGGTGAACCCGCGGACGACGTCCATCGCGTTCTCGGCGCTGACGTTGCGCGCGCGGTCGGAGATGACGACCGCCAGCTCCGCCTCGTGGTCGATGCGCTCCTTGCCGGCCGGGAGGGTTATCTCCTCGTTGTGGGCGGCGACGGTGTTGGGCGTCTTGAGGAAGAGCATCGGCCGGTCGGGTACCTCCTTGTCCCGTTCGGCGGCGTGGTCGGCGTAGTTCAGCCCCACGCAGACGATCTTCGAGGGGTCACACGGCGGGAGGACGTCCACCTCCTCCTGTGCGAACGTCTCGCCGTCCATGGTCAACCGTCCGCCGTACGTCTCGCGGGCCGTTATCTCCTCGCCGGGGACGTCCTTCCACTCCCCGCGACGGATGTTGCCCGCGGGGTCCCGGAAGCGTACCAGTCGCATACGCCACCAATCAGTCTCATAGGGAATAAGTCTACACACCTCCGGCGGGGCTGCCGACCTGCTCCCCCCCCCACGCTCCGGACGGTCCCTGTCGTCTCCCGGTCTCCCTCACGCTTGCGCGTACCACGGGACGGACGCGACGACCCGGGTACCGCCTGGCAGGTCCCGGCTACCCGAGCAGTCCCCCGGCGCGGTAGTCGAGGGCGACGACCCGCCCGTCGCCGTACCGGACTAGTATCTCGCTGTCCCCGTCCGCATCGAGGTCCGCGAGCGTGAGGTGCGTCCAGATGGGTACGTCGCGGTCGTACGTCGCCAGTTGCTCGCCGGTCGCCGGGTCGAGGACGCTGACGACGCCGTCGTGGGCGGCGACGGCGAGTTCCCTCGTACCGTCCCCATCCACGTCACCGAGCACCGGCCCCGGGGCGTTCAGCCGCGAGTCCGCCGAGAGCTGCGTCGTCCACTCCACCTCGCCGGTGCGTGCGTCGAGGGCGGCCACGCGGTTCTCGCTGAACCCCACGTACGCCTCGGCCTGCCCGTCACCGTCACCGGAACACTGCGTGTTCCGGTTGGCTTGCGAGTCGCGGCGCGATTCGCAAACGTCGCCGTCGGCGACGGTCCTGACGACGGGCGTCCCCGAGAGGTTCGTCGTCCACTCGACGCGCCCGTCGGCTCCGTCGAGGGCGCGGACGGTCCCGAGGTCGGTCGTCACGACCTCCAGTGCGGGGTCGTCGTCCGCCTGCTCGGTCTCGAAGTGTTCGGCGCCGACGGGGACCGACCACAGCATCTCGCCGGTGCGTGCGTCGAGAGCCACGGTCCGGTTGCTCGCGCCGACGACTACCTCACGCGCCCCGTCGTCGTCCACGTCCGCTACGGCCGGCGCGTGGTAGACGCCCGCGTCGAGGGCGCGCCGCCAGACCACCGACCCGTCCCCCCGAACGACCGACACCTGCCCGGCGATGTCGCTCACGACGATTTCGGGGGTGGAATCGCCAGTCACGTCCGCGACGGTGGGTCGGGCGTAGCCGAACGACGAGAGGTTCACGCGGAACTCCTCCTCGCCGGAGTCGGAATCGAGGGCGAAGACGACCCGCTCGGTGCTCGCGGCGACGATCTCCCGACTGCCGTCGCCGTCCACGTCGCCGATGGCCGGCTCCGTCAGCGAGTGGAGCGTGCAGTTCGCCGGCGGGACGCCGTAGCGCCACAGGGTCCCGCCGCTCGCAGGGTCGAGGCGGACGAGCGCACAGGAGAACTCCCCGATCCCCCCGGTCCCGCCCGGTTCGCCGACCGGGGCGACGACGAGGTCGCCCTCGGCGGCGACGGCGTGGTGGTTGACCGTGTTGTCCCGCGCGGTGTCGCTCACCCAGCGTTCGTCGAGGCTTCCGCCGCCGCCGAAGGCGGCGTAGCCACCGACGCCCGCGAGCGCGAGGACGACGGCGAGGACCGCCGCGATAGTCCGGACCCGCATCGCCGGACGTCGGCGACCGACGGGAATACCGGTTTCCATCTCCCCGTTGGCCCGCCGAGCCGAACCAGCAGCCTCTTTCGCGCCTGTGCCGACCGTCCGGGTATGTGCTGTTCCCGGGCGGCGGGCGCCGCGGCCGCGGTCCTGACGCTCGCGGTCCTCGCGACGACGGGCGTGGCGCGCGCCCACGAGCTCGGCGGGTCGCGCTTCGAGGCGCCGGTCCCGCTCCCGCTCCTCCTCGCCGGCGCGGGCCTGACCGTGGCCGCCACCGCCGCCCTCCTCGCGCGCGCGGACCGGGAGGATGTGGGTGGCGGACGGGCCGCGGACGGCGCGGGACGCGAGGTCGAGGACGGGTGGTCCCGCCGGCTCGGGTCCGTCGGCCCCCGCCCGGCCCGCGCGCTCCGACTCGCGGGGCGCGTCGGGTTCCTCGCCGTGTTCGTCGCCGTCCTCCTCGCGGGCGTCCTCGGGTCGCGCAACGCGCTCGACAACCCCGCGACGCTGTTCGTCTGGGCGGTGTGGTTCCGCGGGTTGAGCCTCCTGAGCGCTCTCGCCGGCAGCCCGTGGCGCGTCCTCTCGCCGTGGCGCACCGTCTATCAGGGGTTCGTCGCGCTGGAGGGGCGGACGGTGGCGCTCCGCGAGTACCCCGAGCGCCTCGGTCACTGGCCCGCGTTCCTCGGGTTCCTGCTCCTGTTCGGCGTCGGCGAGAACCTCACCGTCGCGCCCCGCACCGTCCCGCTGACGGTCCTCGTCCTCGTCGTGTACGCCCTCGTGATGCTCGCCGGGGGCCTGCTGTTCGGTCCGGTCTGGTTCGAGCGCGCGGACCCGCTCTCCGTGCTCTACCGCCTGTTCGGGCGGGTCGCGCCGCTTCGATTCGACCCGACGGACGCCGGCGGCTACGTCGTCTCGCTCCGCGCACCGTGGCGGGGCGGTCGGCCGGTCGCCGACGGCGCGGTGGCGGCGTTCGTCGTCGCCACCGTCTACACCGTCAGTTTCGACGGGTTCAACGGTACGCCGGAGTACCGCGCGCTCGCCGGGGCGCTCAGGGACGCGACGGGGCTCGGCCCGCTCGCGGACCTGCCGCTGTACGTCGGCGGCCTCGCCGTGTTCCTCGGGACGTTCGCGCTCGTCGCGCGCCTCTCGGAGCGCGAGGGGGCGGACGCGAGCGGACGGGCGGCCGCCGACGGAGGGGCCACCCGCGCGGCGATGGTCCGCCTCGCGCCGACGCTCCTGCCCATCGCCGTCGCCTACGAGGTGGCCCACAACTACCCCTACGTGTTCTCGCGGGCGGGCCGGCTGGCCGAGGTGGCCCTCGGGTGGGGCGTCGACCCGCTGTCGTGGCTCTCGCTGCCGGCGTTCTGGGCCTCGCAGGTCGCACTCGTCGTCGCGGGCCACGTCGTCGCCGTCGTCGCCGCGCACCTCGCCCTCGGGGGGCGGGGCCGCCCGGCGCGCGCGGAGGTCCCGTTGACGGCAGTGATGGTCGGCTACACGGTGCTCTCGCTGTGGATAATCTCCCGTCCCGTGGTGGCCTGAGACGGGCGCGAAGGGCTTGCGGTTCGGGCGTGGGATGGCCCCCACGCGTACGGTTAAGTGGCAGACGCGAGATGTACCAACCGTCATGGAGCTAACCTGGCACGGCCACTCGACGTTCGGCGTCGAGGTCGGCGACACGAGCCTGCTCATCGACCCGTTCTTCGACAACCCGAAGACCTCTCTGGAGCCGAGCGACGTGGACGACCCGGACTACCTCCTGTTGACCCACGCCCACCAGGACCACATCGCCCACGCCGGCGAGTTCGAGGGCGCGACCGTGGTGGCGACGCCCGAACTCTGCGGGTTCGTCGCCGACGAGATGGGCCTCGAGGACCACATCGGCGGGATGGGGATGAACCTCGGCGGCACCGTCGAGTGCGGCGACGCCTACGTGACGATGCACCGCGCCGACCACACCAACGGTGCGAACACCGGCTACGAGTACGACGTCGGGATGCCCGCCGGCTTCGTCATCAGCGACACGAAACCGACGCAGGTGTCCGACGAGGACTCGACGGCGTTCTACCACGCCGGCGACACCGGTCTGATGACCGAGATGCGCGAGGTCATCGGCCCGTATCTCGAACCCGACGCCGCCGCCGTCCCCATCGGTGACCACTTCACGATGGGGCCGTGGCAGGCCGCCGTCGCGGTCGACTGGCTGAACGTCGACCACGCCTTCCCCATCCACTACGACACCTTCCCGCCCATCGAACAGGACCCCGAGGACTTCGTCCGCGAGGTGGACGCCACCGGGGCCGGCGCGGAGGTCCACGTACTGGAAGGCGACGAGACGTTCACGCTCGAATAACGCACCGGCGGAACGCCCGGACGGGTTCGAACGACCTACCTTTTTGCCGCGGCGCTCCCTCCCTCCGGACGCAATGGCAGACATCGAGACCACCACCACGTCCGAGGAGGGGTACACGAGCGTCAGTCGCGTCGGCGACTTCGAACTGACCGTCGACGCCACCGGCGAGGACGGTCCCTCGCCGAACGAGGTACTGGCGGCCGACTACGCGTCCTGTTTCATCCCGGCGTTCCGCGTCGGCGGGAACAAGGAGGGCCACGAGGACCTCGGCAAGATTTCTGTCGAGGTCGAGGCCGACCTCGACGACGACGACGACATCTCGGCCATCCGCTTTACGATGCACGTCGAGGCGGACCTGAGCGACGACGACTTCGACGCCATCGTCGAGCGCGCGGAGGACATCTGTCACGTCCACGCGGCGCTCCGGGAGGACCTCCACGCCGACATCACCGTCCACGGCGGCCAGTTCTGAGGCGGCCGCTCGCGTCCCTCAATCGTCGTTTCTTTCGAGCACTCCTGCCCGAGCGCGGTTACTCCCGCGGGATGGCGATGTTGCGTACCGCGCCGCCGCAGTCCGGACACCGGCCGACGTGCTCGGCCGACACCTCGCGGTCGCCACAGGCGATGCATTCGTAGTACGACTGCTCCGCGTGGTACGGGTCGACGTTGTGCATACGGGAGTGCACGACCGGACGGGTTTGAGTGTTACGAGCTAGCACACATATACCATACGAACGTATGAAATGAATATAATGAAGTCATCGGCGCGCGCGGAGGACGAACGTCTCGCGGCGCTCGCTGGCGTGTTCGACGGCGAACCCCGCCCCCGAGAGGGCCTCTATCGCGTCCTGTAGCGCGTAGCGCTCGTCGGTCGGCGGCCCCTCGCCACCCTCGCCGTTGCGCGTCCAGTCGGCGATACCGAGGAGGGCGTCCGGTTTCAGGACGCGGGCGAGCTCCGCAAGCGAACCCTCGCTCGCGAACTCGTGGTAGGTCATCGTCGAGAACGCGCCGTCGAGGTGGTCGTCCGGGAACGGGAGGTCGGCTATCTCGGCGACGACGAACTCGACGGTCTCGGGGGCGCCCTTCTCGCGGTAGTAGTCGTGCATCTCAGATTGGACGTCCACCGCGTGGACCGTTCCGACGTAGGGCGCGACGTGGTCGGTGTAGAACCCGGTCCCGCTCCCGAGGTCCGCGACGCTCTCCCCCGGTTCGGGGTCGAACAGCGCGAGGAGTTCGTCGACCGAGAGATACTGGTACCGCGTCGGATCCTCCAGGTTGTCGGCCCGGGACGGGTCGTACGTGTGGAACCCCATGGCCGACAGAGCGGACCCGCGGGCATAACTCCCCGCGCTCCGCCCGGCCCCGCTCCCGTCGGATTGATACCGGACCGTCGCCATCGGACGCGTATGGTCAGCATCATCCCGCCGACCGAGCGTACCTGCGAGCGCTGCGGCCGGAGTGACGTCTGGGACACCGAGGTGGGGACGTGGACGATAGACGGCGAGGACGGCGACCCCTACTGCCTCCACGAGTGGGACATCAACGGCACGTACAACCCGGTCGGCGAAGCGCCCTGAGTTTTCCCCGTCCGGTACGACGGGCGGGTATGCCGACGGCATACATCACCGCCCCGCCGGACGCCGCCGCGGACCTCGCGCGGACGCTCGTCGAGGAACGGCTCGCGGCCTGTGTCAACCGCCTCGACTGTCGCTCGACGTACCGCTGGGAGGGGACGGTCGTCGAAGACGAGGAGGTGCTCCTGCTGGCGAAGACGACCAACGGGCGATACGACGCCCTCGCCGACCGGGTCGCCGAACTCCACCCCTACGAGGTGCCCTGTATCGAGCGATTCGAGGAGGACGGTCTCCCGGAGGCGTTCGCGGCGTGGCGCGCCGACGCCGTCGCCCCCGTCGAGTAGTCGCCGGGTCGCCCGCCCCTACCCGCCGACCGATTCGAGCGCGCGTTCGACCGCCGGTTCGAGGTCGTCGAGCAGGTCCGACAGCGGCGGCTGGCGCTCGCGGGACGCCGTGAGTCGAACCACCGTCTCGAAGTCCCCGTCGGGCAGGCGGGCGAGGACGAGGAAGCTCCCCTCCGAGAACCGGACGAGCGCGACGGTCTCGCCCCCGACCCGATAGCGCAGTTCCGTGTTCGTCTCCCCGCGGCGGGTGCCGTAGGTGAAGTCGGCGAGCCGGTCGAGGGCGACGACCACCTCCCGGGCGCGTTCGCGTAGCGGGTCGGGCCAGTGGGCGACGTGCCGCTCCGCGAGGTCGGTCGCGGCCGGCGGAGTGGCCTCAGGGTCCGGGTCCGGGAGGTCCACCCCGGCCCCGTCGGCCCAGTCGAGGAGGTCGGCGGGACCGACGAGGCTCACGTTCCGGTCGCGGGCGGTCTCGCGGGCCGCCGGCGAGAAGGTACTGGTCGTGGCGAAGGCGACGGCCTCGACGGGGCGCTGCTCGCGCAGGCGCGCCACCTCCTCGACGTCCGCGGCGCCCACCTCCGCCGTCGTCGGGTACTGCCGGACGTGGACGAGGCGGCGGGTCCCCTCGCGGTCCAGCGTCACGTCGATGCCGCCGCTCGGCGAGGGCGGCGAGACGTCCACGGCCCACTCGGACCCCCAGCGGGCGTCCGCGAGCGCCCGGACGAAGCCGTAGACGTCCGCTTCGGAGAGACCGACGAACCGGTCGCGGGCGGTGTCCACGGTCGCAGTTCTCGCTCGACGGTCAAGTATCTCCCCCCGGGTCGGACCGGGGCGAACGTGCCGCCGTAACCCCCGCGCCGTCGGAGCAATCACGGGGTTTAAGAGGACGAATCGACGCAAGCGAGTATGGACGCGGAGGTCCGTACTCGCGCCGGACAGGGGGGATGCGATGTCCATCCGTGACTCGCTCTGCCACGACCTGACCGGCAGTTTCGCGGGCTGCGACACCCGGCCCACGCGGGCCACCTGCAGTTTCCACGACGGCTCCTGTCTCCTCGTCGCCGGCGACACCCTCCAACTGGAGGTCGAACTGATGGACGGCGAGTGGACGCCGCTGTTCCATCGCTGTGTCGACCACGCGGTCGACTCGTTCCCCGAGGAGCACACCGTCTTCGGGACGTCACAGGCGCTCGTCAGGACGTGTCTCGAACCGACCGGCGCGTACCTCCCCGGGAGCGGCGAGTTCGTCCCCGACGCCCTCACCATCGGCGAGGTGGAGGTGGTCGACGTCTCGGCTGTCGACGAGGGCCTCCGCTCGCCGCTGTGGGAGCGACGCGACGAGTAAGGGGTCAGTCGACGAACGTCGCCTCGTGGAGCGACCCGGCGACGTCGTCCATGAGCGTCCGAAGGTTGACCGCGTCGGCGCGGTTGTACTCCACGAGCGTCTCCAGGGAGTCCGTCGAGCCGCGCTCGTACTCCCGCCAGAGGCGCACCGCGTCGCGCCCGGAGATGTCCGGCCGGTCGCGCTCGATGCCGACGTCCCGCTCTATCTGCTTCAGCCCTCCGGTCAGCCCCAGTTGCTTGCAGGGGTACATGAGGTCGATGTGGGGGGCGTCGAGCGTGCAGTCGAACGTCGTCTCGAGGAAGGGGACGTCGAAGCGCTTGCCGTTGAACGTCACGAGCAGGGGGGCGTCGCCGACCGTCGAGCGGACCGCCTCCCTCGAGAGGGGTTCGCCGACGACCGGGTCGGGGTCGTTGACGAACGTCCGGGTCTCGCCGTCGCGGTGGAGGCTCACGGTCGTCACGTCGTCGCGGTGGTGCGAGAGCCCGGTCGTCTCGATGTCGAAGAAACAGGCGTCCTCACGGAAGTTCTCGTAGAGGCGCCACTGCTGGGCGCTCGGGAACGCCTCGTCGAAGTAGCGGACGTCGCCCGCGTCGAGTCGTTCGCGGCCGTCCGCGATGAACGACTCGATGCGCTCGCCGGTCTTCGCACCGACGGCGCTCGGGTCGAACTCGTCCCAGTGGGTGATGCCCCGTTCCCAGAGTTTCCGCTCGGTCGCCTCCCCGACCCCCCTGACGGGGATGAAACTGTTCTCGATGCGCACAGGTCCACTGGGGGTGTGGCCGTATCTAAACCCTGCGATGGCGGGGGGTTCTACGGTGACGGGGGGTGTCGAAGGGAGCATGCGACGACTCGCCGCCCCGCTCGCCCTCTCGGTGCTCCTCGTCCTCGCCGGGTGTCTCGGCGGAGCGCCGGCGCCCCCGACCGCATCGCCCACCGCGACCGACCCCCTCTCGCTGTCCATCGACAACGGGGCGACGGGGAACGTCACGGTCCGCCTCCGACTGCTCGACGGCCCGGTCGAGGGCCTGAACGTCACCTACGCGAACGGGACGGCCCGGGCGTACGACGCCACGTCGCGGGACGAACTCCCGACGGGGGCGCTCGACGGCGCCGCGGACGTCGCGCCCCGGCCAGCCCCGAGCGCAACGCGGGCCTACACCCTCTCGGGGACCGGTCTCGACGGTACGACGGTCGATGTGGGGCACGTCGAATCGGCCGTCTACAGCGCCACCCGGACACGGGACGGGGAACGGACACTCCTCGGCTGGGGCGTCGTCGACTGCGACGGTGACCCGGTCACGGAACTGTCGCTGTCCGTCCGGGACGACGGCGCCGAGCCGACCACGGCGACCTGCGGGTAGCCCCGAGTGACACCCTGAGGCCACCGAGGAACGAACGCCCCGCATGGACACCCCCCGGTCGCTCGACGGCGAGTTCGTCCTCCGCGAGGTGAACCGGCGCGTCGTCCCGCGGGGCGGGCGCGTCGCCGACTGCCCGTTCTGCGGCGGGACGCTGTTCGAGGACGGTTGGCACGTCGCGGCGACCGTCGCGCGGGACTCGCAGGTCGCCCCGCGGCCCGCCACCTTCTATCTCTGTGGCGACGACTGCCTGCGGGCGTGGCTCTCGCTGTACGACTGAACGAACCGGGTGAACGAGGGTTCACGTACGAGAGCGGGACCACCGCCGGCGTGTCCTGAGAGGAGCCGCCGGGCGTCCGCGGGAGCGCGACGCGCCGTCCGGCCGGGAGCGGTGCGGCGCGTCGCCTGTTCGCCCCCACGAGAGCCACAGGGGCCGCGTTACTCCTGTGGGACTTCCGCCTCGGGACCGACGCTGATGAGGCGGGCCACCTCCGCCGGGAGGCTCTGTTCGCCCGCCGGCCCGGAGACGGTCACCATCCCGAAGGGAGCGACCTCAACGATCTCGAGGGTGAC
>CAYYSW010000061.1:0-11687 GCA_964474395.1 uncultured Halobacteriales archaeon | reverse complement strand
GTCGGCGACATCCCCGGCATCACCGAGCGGGTCGACTACCTCGACGCGCTGGGCGTCGACGTCGTCTGGCTCTGTCCGGTGTACGACTCGCCGCAGGCCGACAACGGCTACGACATCCGCGACTACTACGCCATCGACGACGAGTTCGGGACGATGACCGACTGGGAGGCGCTTCTGGAGACGCTCCACGACCACGACATGCGCCTCATCATGGACCTCGTCATTAACCACACCTCCAACGAACACGAGTGGTTCCAGCGCTCCCGTCGCGGGGACGACACGTACGGGGAGTACTACTACTGGCGCGACGGTCGCGAGGCCGACGACGGGACCCGGCTCCCGCCGAACAACTGGGGTTCGTTCATGGGCGGGTCGGCGTGGACCTACGACGAGCTGCGTGGACAGTGGTACCTCCACCTCTTCGACGAGAGACAGCCCGACCTCAACTGGCGAAACCCCGCCGTCCGCGAGGAGGTGGCCGATGTCGTGACGTGGTGGCTCGAGAAGGGCATCGACGGGTTCCGTCTCGACGCCATCAACGTCATCTCGAAACCCGACGGTCTCCCCGACGGCACCGCCGACAGGCATCCCACCGGAGTCGAACTGTTCAGTCACGGGCCCCGCGTTCACGAGTACCTCCGCGAACTGTACGACCGGACGTTCGCCCACTACGACGTCGTCACCGTCGGCGAGATGGGGGAGACGACGGTCGATATCGCCGCCGACTATCTCGGCGCGGACGGCGACGGGCTGGACATGGTCTTTCACTTCGAACACATGGGCATCGACGTCGGCCCACGCGGGCGGTGGTATCCCGAGGGCTGGGGCGACTGGAGTCTCCCCGAGTTCAAGCGTATCATGAGCCGCTGGCAGACCGACCTCACGAGCGACGGGTGGATCGCGGTGTATCTCGGCAACCACGACCAGCCCCGCATCGTCTCGCGGTTCGGCGACGACGAGGAGTACCGCGAGGAGAGCGCGAAGCTCCTCGCAACGTTCCAGTTGACCAACAGAGGGACGCCGTTCATCTATCAGGGCGAGGAGATCGGCATGACGAACGCCGAGTTCGAGGGGCTCGACGACCTCGACGACCCGATGATCGTCGGAGCCGTCGAGGACTACCTCGCCGCGGGGAAGGCGGAGTCCCCCGAGGAGCTGCGCGACTTCTGGAACGTCCAGAGCCGTGACCACGCACGGACGCCGATGCAGTGGTCGAGCGACGAGCACGCGGGGTTCACCGACGGTCGGCCGTGGTTCCCCGTCAACGAGAACTACCCCGATATCAACGTCGAAGCCGCCCGCGCGGACGGGAGCTCCGTCTGGCACCACTACCGTCGCCTCATCGACCTCCGACACGACAACGAGGTGCTCGTCTACGGGGACTACGACCTGTTGCTCCCCGACGACGAGCAGGTGTACGCGTACACCCGAACGCTCGACGACGAGCGGGTCCTCGTGGTCCTCAACTGGTCGGGGACCACCGCTTCCGTCGAGTTCGGGGACGGCCGACCCGATATCGACCCGTCGGACCTCACGGTCCTGCTGTCGAACTACGACGGGACGCCGCCCCGCCCCGGCGATAGGCCGCTCCACCCGTACGAAGCGGTCGTGTACCGATGCTGACGCTGTAGCCCGTTCGGCGGGCGAGAGCCGTCCGTCTTCCCGGATGCCCCGCTGTCGGCGCCGTCGGTTCGGATGGGCTGTCCTCCGGAGTTCACGACGTCGTCGGAGGGGACCCGTCGCGCTACGGCGGCGATAGCCGGACGCCCCCCGTCCGGCAGTCGCGTCTCGTCCGAACGGCCGATACCCGACCGGACTACCCCCGCAGCGCGTCGGCGACGACGGGGGCGACGCTGACCTCGCTCACGGAGCGCTCGATGGTATCGGTGCCGTAGACCGCCTCGCACCCGGCGCGGGCGAGTTTCGTTCGCGCGTCCGCGGCGAGCATGGGATGGACGCAGGTGGCGAAGACGCGCCCGACGCCGTCCTCCCGGAGGTGGTCGATCGCGCCGGCCATCGTCGAGCCGGTAGCGATGATATCGTCCACGACGACGACGTCCCGGCCCTCGACGTCGGTCTCGCTCGGCGTCAGCGTCACGTCGCCGGTGTCGTAGTCGCGCACCTTCTCGAAGTAGTCCACGTCGCCGGCGCCGTAGGCGGCGGAGACCGTCCCCGCGAGGCCGGTGGCGCTGGCGTCCGGCGCGAGGAACAGGGGAGTAGAGAGGTCCGCGGGGAGGGGGTCGGCCAGCAGGCCGGCGGCGTCGACGGACTCGCAGGGAACGTCGAAGAACTCGGTGACGCCCTCCTCGTGGGGGTTGACGGTGAGCACGCGGTCCGTGCCCGTCGAGATGGCCCGCGCCATCGCCCGGGCGGAGACGGGGTCGCCGTCCCTGAACGCGCGGTCCTGCCGGGCGTAGCCCATGTACGGGAGAACGGTCGTGACCCGGTCGGCGTGGCGGCGGGCGACGTCCTGCAACTGAAGCAACTGGACGTGTGCGTCGCTGGAGACGGTGGACGCGACCACGACGGCGTGATCGGCCTCGAACGGCGCGCGGACGATGAGCTCGCCGTCGGCGAACCAGTCGTACTCGACCGGCCCCACCGCGGCGTCCAGTTCCGCGGCGAGCGACGCCGCGAGCGACTGTGACGCCGACCCGGGAAGTATCATGGTCGGGCGTCGGCGGCGCTGGCTAAAACGCGTTTTCCTTCGGTGGAGTGGCGTGGCGTTGCCTGGCAACGCTACGCGGGAACCGACGATCCTAGCCCGCGTCCTCGGTCGTCGCCTCGCTCGCCCCCTCGGTCGGCTGTTCCGGGGAGGATGACGAACAGCGCTCGTTGGGGTTCGTCGTCGTGAACACCGAGAGTTCGGCGTCCTCGCCGCGCCCGGTCGAGGGGTCCCCGACCTGGAGTTCGGCCGCCACGACGTCGCTGTCGAACCGCTCCAGGTCGAGCGAGCGCCACTCCGTCTCCCCCCGGAGGCGGGCGTGGACCGTGTACCGGCCCCCCTCGCCGGCCCACGAACACGGGACCCTGGCGCCGCCGATGGCGCCGTCGGTCCGCGCGGACGCCTCGTAGGACGCCCAGTGGACGGGGTCGCCGTCCCGCTCGACGAGGACGTGGACGGTGTGTGGCTCGTAGCTGAAGTTCACCAGGGAGACGGTCCCGAGCATCGTCGGCGGCCCGTTCGCGAGCGGGAGCGACGAACACCCGGCGCCCGCAGACAGCCCGGTCCCGAGGAGTGCGAGGACCTGACGACGTCGCATACCCGAACCTGTTCGTACCGGGTAATCAATCCTCGTCAGACAGTAGTCAGCGTCCGGTAGGCGAGTGCGCTACACGACGGCCATCGCGCGCACGCCGGGGAGGCCGAGCGCCCGACTGCGCCACGCCCCGTCGTCGGCGTCCTCGACGAGGAACGTCCCGCTCTCGGTGACGGCGTAGGTGGCGGCGCCGTACGCGACGTCCGCGATGGCACCGTCGACGGGGAGGTCGACCCCGGTCCACTCGCTCCCCGCGTCGCCCGTGCGGGCGTAGAGCGCCTCGGGGGTGGCGGCGTGCGCGCGGTCGTCGGTGGCGAGGGCGACCACGCGGAAGTCGCCGTCGAGGAGGTCCATCCAGCCGTTGCCGAGAGAGTAGAGCCCCGTGCCGGTCGCGGCGAGCGGGACGCCCGCACCGGCCACGTCCCGGACGTCCCCGAGGCCGACGTTCGTCAGGCCGCCGGAGACGAGGCGGTAGACGCCGTCGGCGGCCGCCAGCAGGTCGCCGTCGATGGCCCGCACGTCCCCGAGGTCGCCGACCGTCGTCCAGTCGGCTCCGCCGTCGTACGCGGCGACGCGACCCCCGCCGGCGGCGAGGAGCGTCCCGTCCGCGAACCCGACGGCCTCCGCGGGGCCGAACCCGGTCCCCTCGAAGCGCTCGCCCGAGGAGCGGAGCACGTCCTCGGCGGTCGCGACGGCGAGGGTCCCGTCGGCCGCCGCCACGTCTCGGGCGGCACACCGCTCGACGATGCCGAACTCGCCGACGAGGTCGCCGGAGACACGAACGCGGACGACGCCGGCGCCGGACGCGAGGAACGCCCGGTCGCTGCCCGTCCTCTCGCTGTAGACCCGCTTCTCGTCGATGCTGCTCATACCCCGTCCGCGGACGGGAAGGGGGAAAACGTGTCGGGAGCGGGACGCCCCGTCGTCCTCAGTTCGCTACCTCGACGTCCAGCCGGCGGGCGGCGTCCCGGTAGCGCTCGTAGGCGGCCATCGCCCACGCGCAGGCGTCGGGGTCGTCGCTGACGACGAGGCCGGCGACCGTGCCCTGTTCGGTGTAGGCGACGAAGGCGACGGGCGACTCATCGAGGAGGACCAGCCCGTAGGGGAGGTTGGCCTCGCTCTCGTAGACGGCCACGCAGTCGGTCTCGAGGGCCGCCCGGAAGTCCTCGTCCGCGTCGAGGCGCTCGACGGCGCCCGATTCGAGGACGAGTTCCAGCGCGAGGTCGTCGGTCGTCACCCGCTCGCGGATGCGGGGGAGATAGCGGGGCATGGCGACCGGCGAGAGACACTGGATGCGGTCCGCCGCCTCCGTGAGTTCCTCGAAACGGGTCAGCGGTCGCTCGGGGGCGTGGCGCTCGACGAGCACCTGCTGGCCGCGGACGACCAGCGCGAGCGGGACGGTGGCGTCGTTCGGGACGGCCTCGAGGAGGGGACGGGCGGCGGCGACACGTTGGAACCCGGCGACGAACGCGTCGTGATGGCGATGGGCGAGGCGGCCGAACTGCGTCAGTTCGACCCGGTCGCCGTCGGTCCGGACCAGCCCCGCCTCCTCCAGCTCCCGGCGGGCCTTGTAGGCGGTCGACCGCGAGACCCCGAGGCGGTCCCGCAGCTCCCGTTTCTCCCGCGTTCCGTCCGCCAGCAGACCGAGAACCGGCGCGCGCCGCGAGACCACGTCGACGAGTTCGGTGACGGATTCCGCTCCCATTCGGGACGAGCGTAAGCAATCCCCTGACAATACTCTTGCGACCGATGTTTCGAGCCGCGAAACATGTATCGAGCGTCGAACAGTGTTTTATGGGATGAAATAAAGACAGTACGGACGAATCTGTCATTGCGGACTGCGACCCCGCTTCGGCCTTCCACTCCGGGGCTGCCCTCCATCCCCCCCACCCCGGCCCCGGACCCGTCCCCCCTTCGAACCAGTACGCACAAGCCCGCTGGCGCGTCATTGCGTGCGTGTTCGAGCCCATCGACTACCTGGAGTGGATCGTCGGCCGCCCCGCAGCCGCGACCCACGACCTCGGGTCGAGCGACCTCAGGGCGGCGCGCCCGGACGACGGCGTCGTCCCCGCCGTCCTCGACGGCCGCCCCGACCCCCCCGCTGACGCCACCGTCGAGTCGCAGCTGGCGACCGTGTACGACCACCCGGAGGCCGGCGTTCACGTCACCGCTGGCGCGACCCACGCGAACTGGCTCGTCGCGGCCACCGTTCTCTCGCGCGCCGAGGCCGAGGAGCCGCGGGTCCTCGTCGAGTCGCCCGGCTACGAGCCACACGCCGCGACCCCCCGCGGGCTGGGCGGCCGCGTCGGGCGCTTCGAGCGACCCGACGGTCGGCTCGACCCGGACCGCGTGGGGGCGGAACTGACACCCGGGACCGAACTGGTCGTCTGTACGAACCGCCACAACCCGACGGGGACGCTCGCCGACCGGGGGACCCTCCGGGCGGTCGCGGACCGGGTCGGCGAGGTGGACGCGACGCTCCTCGTGGACGAGGTGTACGCGCCCTACGCCGTCGAGGCGAGGACGGGTCCCTTCGGCGGGGTCACCGCGGCGGGCCTGCCGAACACCGTCGTCGTCGGGTCGCTCACGAAGTTCTTCGGGCTGGGGAGCCTCAGAATCGGGTGGGTCCTCGGGAGCGAGTCCGTCGTCGCGGACGCCGAACGCGTCGGCTGGCACCTCCCGGTCGTCGCCGGGCCGAGTCGGGCGCTCGCGGGGCGGGCGCTCGCGAACCGGGACGCGCTGGCGAGGCGCGCTCGCGAGCGCGTCGCCGAGAACCACGGCCTGCTGGCGTCGTTCCTCGAGGAGCGTCCGGACCTCGCGGGCGAGGTCCACCCCGGCTGTCCGTTCGGCCTGCTGGCTCACGACCGGGCCGGCGGGGACCGCGTCAGCGACCGGGCGTGGGAGGAGGGGGTCCTCGTCGTCCCGGGGCGCTTCTTCGACCGCCCCGGGTCCGTCCGGGTAAGCCTCGGCCTCGACCCCGACAGGATGGGGCGGGCGCTCGACGCCTTCGGGTCGGTCCTCGACACGCTCTGAGCCGCCGGGGAGACTACTCCTCGGAGCCGTCCGTTTCGTCTCCGTCCTCGTCGGGCGCCCGCGTCCCCGCGGGTGCGACGTTCTCGGTGCCCGACACCGCGGCGCCGGCGCTCGCGGACGGGTCGGCGGTGTCGCCGGCGAGGACCGACTCGGCGTCGATGTCTGCCAGTTCCTCGTTCGTGTCCACCGAGACGGCCCGGTCGGCCACGGCGCGGAACTGCTCGCGGGCAGGGTACTCGCGGACCGTGAGGACACGGTCACCCTCGGCGGCCACGACGGCCTCGACGACGCCGTCCTCGTAGTGGAACTGGCGCCCCTGCGCGAGTCGCAGGTCGCCGGAGTCGATGTCGCCGGTGCTGTCGGTACCGTCGGTGGATCCGTCCGCGTCGCTCTCTTCGGACATGGCGACAGGTTCGACGGCAGGAACAAAGGTGTTTGTGGGGGAGAACGTCGTCCCGGTGATACGACAGTAGCGTCGGTCCGGTCCGTCGGGTACACACGTAGCCGAGTGGATTACTCCCGTTACATTCATTTTATCTTATACTACAGAACAACATGACCATCTCGATCCCCGCACCCCGCCACGCCCCCCTCGCGCTGGTCGAACAGGTCGAGTGGAACGACTGTGCCGCGGCCTGTCTCGCGACGGTCACCGGCGAGTCCCTCGCTGCGGTGAAGCGCCGCGTCGCGGTCCCCACCACCCACGGCGAGATAGAGGCGTACCTCACCGACCACGCCCTCTCGAACGACCTCGTGACCGTCCGCGGGCGGCCGACGGTCGCCGAGCTCGCCCGTCAGCGTCGCCCGTTCGTCCGCGACCTGTCGTTCGAGCGCCGGACGCTCGTCCTCTCGGTGGCCGCGCCCTGCCCCGGTATCGACTGGCACGCCGTCGTCCTCGACCGGGGGCGCGTCCTCGACCCGGGGGGCCACTTCGACCGGGGACGACTGCTCGCCGCGCCATGTATCTGGGCGACGGAGGTCTACCCCGACGAACGAGCGACCGCCGTCAGCGCCCCGCGGACTGCCGACGCCCGGTGAGTCCTCGGGTGGTCACGGTCACTACTCCGCGTCGGTGAACGCCTCGACGATACCCTCGCAGAAGGCGTCGAGGTCGTCGGGGTTGCGACTGGTCACCTGTCCGTCGTCGGTGACGACCGCCTCGTCGACCCAGTCGCCGCCCGCGTTGGGGACGTCGGTCTCGATGCCGTGGTACGGCGTCATCGTCCGCCCGTCGGCGACGCCGGCCTCGACGAGCGTCCACGGGGCGTGAGAGACGACCCCAATCGGTTTGCCCGCCTCGGCGTGGGCCTCGACGAACGACACCGCGTCGTCGTCGGCGCGGAGGGTGTCGGCCCCGATACAGTCCCCGGGGACGACGAGAGCGTCGTACTCGTCGGCCGACGCCTCGGCGAACGTCCGTTCGACCTCGTGGGAGCCGCCGGGGTCGAGGTCGTCGTTGACCGTCTCGGCCTCGCCGGTCTCCGAACAGAGGACTCCACGTCCGCGCCGGCGTCGGCCAGCGCGTCGCGCGGTTCGGTGAACTCGACCTCCTCGGTGCCTCGCTGTGCCAGGAAGAGCGCCACGGGGGTCTCGGAGAGTGTGTCTGCCATCGTACTGTCCTCTGCCGGGAGAAGGCACAGCGAGGCCCTCAACGCCCTGTCTGCCGTTGCGGATGGGTCGGCCGTCGGAGGAGGATTTCGTATAGCGATATACGATGTATCGGAGAGGGGTTCGGTTCGCAACCCCTTTGAGACGGCCGTCCGGAGAGGTCGGCAATGAAGGTCTTCGGCTCCAGTGGCGTCCGCGGGGTCGCCAACGAGGAACTCACACCGGCGTTCGTCGGGCGCGTCGCCATGGCCGCCGGGTCTGTCTACGCGTCGGGGGAGGGGTCACAGCGCGTCGCGCTGGGGCGGGACACGCGGGCGACCGGCGAGATGTTCGCCGACAGCGCCGCCAGCGGCCTCGCGGCGGTCGGCTGTGACGTCGACCGCGTGGGCGTCCTCCCGACGCCGGCGCTCCAGGCCTACGCGGAGCGCGAGGGCGTCCCCGGCCTGATGGTGACTGCCAGCCACAACCCCCCGCAGTACAACGGGGTGAAGCTCGTCGGCCCCGACGGCGTGGAACTCACCCGGGACTCCCTCGAACGGGTCGAGGAACGGCTGCTCGACGAGGAGTTCGCGCTCGTCCCGTGGGACGACACCGGACGCAGCCGGCGGGTCGAACACGCTCGCTCGGAGTACGTCGACGCCCTCCTCGACGCCGTGGACCGCGATCGCATCGCGGACGCGGACCTGACGGTGGCACTCGACCCCGGCCACGGCGCCGGGTCGCTGACCAGCCCCCGCTTTTTCCGCGAGCTGGGCTGTCGCGTCGTCACCGTCAACGCCCAGCCCGACGGCCACTTCCCGGGGCGGGATCCCGAACCCGTGCCCGAGCACCTCGACGACCTGCGTCGGCTGGTTCGGGCCGCGGAGGCCGACGTGGGAATCGCGCACGACGGCGACGCCGACCGGGCCATCTTCGTCGACGAGCGGGGACGCACGTCGAGGGCGACGCCGCCCTCGCCGCGCTCGCGAGTGCCGAACTCGACGCGGGCGACACGACGGTCAGCGCCGTCAACGTCTCCCAGCGTCTCGTGGACGTGGTCGACCGCGCGGGCGCCACCCTCGAACTCACGCCCATCGGGAGCACGAACATCATCACCCGCATCCGCGAACTCGAAGCCGAGGGCAAACAGGTCCCCGTCGGCGGGGAGGGCAACGGGGGCGTCCTCTTCCCGAACTACCGCCTCGCGCGCGACGGCGCGTACACCGCCGCGCGCTTCCTCGAACTGCTCGCCGACCGACCGGCGAGCGACATCGCCGCCGACCACGCCGGCTACCACAACGTCCGTATCAACGTCGCGTACGACGACGACGACGAGCGCGAGGCCCTCCTCGACCGGGCGGAGGCGGCCGCCGCGACCGCGGACGCCCAGCCGACGACCCTCGACGGCTACCGACTCGACTACGGCGACGCCTGGGTGCTCGTCCGACCGAGCGGGACCGAACCCGTCGTCCGCGTCTACGCGGAGGCCCGCGACCGCGACCGCGCCGACTCGCTGGCGCGGGAGATGGAGGCGTCGCTGCTCGACGACGAATAACCCGCGCGGCTTCTCGCGTATCCTCGCTCGATAGGGACGGACGGCGACACGCGCCGATAAACCGCACTCCGCTATATCGAATCGACTCTCGCGAACGACGACGGGAGCTTCGCTGCCGTCATGCGTCGGTGGTGAAGCCGGCCGGCCGCCCTCGGCGCTGGTCGTCTGGGACCGGTCGGTCGGCCACGACCCGGCGCGGCCGGTGGGCGCGGGTGCGGGCGGGGAGCCGCCGGACCTACACTCCCGCATCGGTTATCACCGCGGCGACCCTCTGGTCGGACATGAACCGGACGGCGAAACTGGCTGCGGCCGCGGCGGGCGGACTGGGCGCGCTGTGGGTCGGGTGGGGGCTGTACTCCATCCGCTCGGCCGAGCGCCTCGACTACGAGACGCTCGCGACCTACGGCGACGTCGAGGTACGCCAGTACCCGGCGGTCGTCCTCGCGGAGACGACCGCGCGGAGCACCGACGAGGCGTTCCGTCGCCTCTTCGCGTACATCACCGGGGCCAACGCCGCCTCGGCGGATATCTCTATGACCGCCCCCGTCCGTACCGACGGCGAGAAGATCGCGATGACGGCGCCCGTCCAGACCGAACGGACCGACGGCGCCGTCCGGATGGGCTTCTACCTCCCGGACGACTACTCGCCCGAGACGACCCCGACGCCGACGGACCCGGCGGTGTCCCTGACCGTCGAGGCACCCCGACGGCTCGCCGTCCTCCCGTTCTCGTGGTACGCTACCGAGGGCCGAACCGAACGTCGCGAGCGCCGACTGCTCGACACGCTGGCGGAGCAGGGCGTCGCGACGCGGGGCGAACCGTTCCTTCTGCGCTACAACGACCCCTACACCCCCCCGTTCATGATGCGCAACGAGGTGGGGGTCGAGGTCGTCCAGTAGGGCGGGGCCCGCTCCCCTCTACACGTCCTCCAGGTCCGACAGCGGCGGGTGGGCGTCGAGGGCGCGCTCGACCCGGTCGAGACGGTCGCGAGCCTCGGCGAGCTCCGACTCGACGGCGCCCGCCGCGAGCCGTTCGCGCTCGTCCTCCGTGAGTTCGGACCGCGCGACTGCGCTCTCCCTGAGCCGCGCGTACGCCGTCTCGCGGGGGAGCGCACGCACCTCGCGGAGCCGCGCGACGACCCCCTCGCCGGCGAACCGGGAGACGCAGGCGACCAGCTCCTCACAGCGGAACCGGAGGCGGCCGGCGGGCGGCGGCGGCCAGGAGACGACGAGGGGCGCGGCGTCGAGGCCGTCGAGGTACGTCCGGTTCGTCCCGACGGCGGCCTTCAACTCCCGGGGCGCCTCGACGTAGTGGTCGAGTTTCGACCGCGAGTAGTCGGCGTACTCCAGCAACTGCCCGACGGGTTCGGTTCCCGCCTCGTAGGACGCGACGAACTCGCGGAGGCGCTCGGGCGGCCGCTCGAAGGACACCAGCGGGTAGTGGGCGGTCGTCTCGACGAACGAGAGCAGTTCGCGGGCGCTCGCCTCGCGTCGGAACGACTCGAAGGCCTCGCGGACCGCCGCGTCGTACGCCTCGATGGGCTCCCGGAGGCGTTCGACCGGCGCGTCGAGGTCCGCCGCGTCCAGCCGCTGGAGACGTTCGAGGGCCGCGACCCGCTCGCGCAGGTCGCGTCGGCGGGAGTGGGCCGTACTTCGGGCCTCGCGGTACCGTTCGCGGGCGGCCCGCCACTCCTCCTGGAGGGCGGCGTACTCCTCTACGGGGGCGAGTGCCTCCCGGGCGCGCTCGAAGTCCGACGAGGAGAGGGTCTGTTGCTGGAGTGCCTCGTCCGCGTCGTCGAAGGCGTCGCGGGCCGGCAGGTCGTCGGACAGGTCGTCGAGCAGGTCCGCGAGGGCCTCCTGGAACTCGACGTACTTGCCGAACTCGCCGTAGCCGGTGGCCTCGTCCTCGTGGCGGTCGAAGGTAGCGAGAAGTGACTCGCGAGCCGACACGGCACGCGCGAGGCGGTCGCTGCCCACGTCGGCGACCCGTTCGCGGACGTCGCGCAGCGTCTCGCCGGCCTCCCTCAGGTCGGCGACGGCCGGCGGGTCACTCATACACCGCGTCGGGGTCGAAGACGCGTTCGCCGACCGTCTCCGTCTCGGCGGTGGCGCCCTCGCCGTCGTCCGTCACGGTCACGTCCTCGACCCGGCGGTAGAAACAGCTCTCGTGGCCGGTGTGGCAGGCGCCGCCCTCCTGGTCGACGAGGTCGAGGAGGGTGTCGGCGTCGCAGTGCGCCCGCATCTCGCGGACGT
>CAYYSW010000060.1:0-11714 GCA_964474395.1 uncultured Halobacteriales archaeon | reverse complement strand
GACCCCTCGGCCTCCTCCAGTGCGGTCTCGACGCTGTCGGTGATGCGGGAGCGCGCCTCCTCGCTGACCTTTACGCGGTCGACGACGACGTCGATGGTGTGGAAGTAGTTCTCGTCGAGCTCCGGCGTCTGCGTCGTCAGGTCGTACTCCTCGCCGTCCACCTCGACGCGGGCGTACCCCTCGGCGACGAGTTCCTCGAAGAGGTCCGCGAACGCCCCCTTCTGGTCGCGGACGACGGGGGCGGCGAGTTTCGCCCGGGTCCCCTCGGGGAGCTCGAGGATGCGCCGGACCATGTTCTGGGCGCTCTGTTCGCCCACCTCGCGGCCACACTCCGGGCAGTGGGGCGTGCCGACGCGGGCGTAGAGGAGCCGGAGGTAGTCGTGGAGCTCCGTGACCGTCCCGACGGTCGAACGGGGGTTGTTGGCGGCGTTCTTCTGGTCGATGGAGATGGCAGGCGAGAGGCCGTCGACCGACTCGACTTGCGGCTTGTCCATCTGGCCGAGGAAGTTGCGGGCGTACGCGCTGAGAGACTCGATGTAGCGCCGCTGGCCCTCGGCGTACACCGTCTCGAACGCGAGCGAGGACTTCCCCGACCCGGAGAGGCCGGTGACGACGGTGAACTCCTCACGGGGGATGGACACGTCGATGTCCTTGAGGTTGTGTTCCTCGGCCCCGCGGACCTCGATGAACTCCTTCATTAGGCGTGCCAGGTGGCGGCGACCTGAAATGCTGTCGGTTTCACCCCGACTTGCCGACGCCAGCAACGCCGTTTTACGGCTCGAGAAACCGTGAGCGGCGGGTCTGTCGCTCGGCGGTTCGCCGGGTCGCGGCGGGGGAGATTTATTAGTGGTGACGTGACAACCGACCCCTATGAGCGGCACCCAGGACGTCATCGGCGGCCTCGACCTGTCGGCGGACGACTACGTCATCAAACAGAGCCTCATCCGGAGCAAGTACGCCGTCTCCGACGGCGACGGGAACCTCGTCCTGAAGGGCAAGAAAAAGCGCTTCAAGATCAAGGAGGAGTTCCCCTTTACGAACCCGGAGGGCGACGTCGTCTTCCGCATCAAGGCCCGGAACATCCTCGACGTGGCGGGCAACTACGAGCTCGTCGACGAGCAGTCGGGCGAGACGTTCGCCGTCATCGAGAAGGAGTACACGCTGTTCAAGCACGTCTACAACATCCGCGACACGGACGGCCGGATGCTGGCGCGCATCGAGTCCGAGAGCGCCGTCGTGATGGCGCTGAAGTCCTTCTCGGACGTCGTGAGTATCCTGCCCCACTCCTACTCCATCACGGGGCCGGACGGCGAACACATCGGGTCCATCAGCGAACGCCTCTCGCTGCGCGATATCTTCGACGTGCACGTCGGCGACACCGGCGACGCGCCCCGCGAGGCCATCGTCGCCGCCGCCATCGCCATCGACGCGCTGGAGGAGGACTGACGCCGCGGTATTGATACTCCCCGGCACGCTATCTCACCCATGGCAACCGGAACGGACGACCCCGCAGCTCCGGGGGACCGGCGTGAGGCGTCGGACGAGACGGGCGACGGGAGCGCGATGGGTGCCGGGATGGGCCTCGGGGTCGCCCTCGGTGTGGCGATAGGCGCGGCACTCGGCGTCGCCACGGACGACCTGGCCCTGTGGCTCGGCGTCGGCATCGCCCTGGGCGTCGCCCTCGGGGCCGCCATCGGCGCGGGCCTCGAACGCGAGGACGGCGACCCCGGGGGCGATATCGGGGGCGCCGGGTGAGGGCGCCGCGACCGGCGGAGTCAGGGACCCGACCGTGATGGCCACCACCCACGCGCTGGTCGGTGTCACCCTCGCCGCGGCGCTGGTCCCCCTCGCCCCCGAATCGGCACCCCTCCTCGCCCTCGCGGGCGGGCTCGGCGGCGTCGCCCCCGACGTCGACACCGTCGTCGGCACCCACCGGCGGACGCTGCACTTCCCCGTCCTCGGGTGGGTCCTTGCGCTCCCGGCGCTCGGGCTGGCGGTCGTCGCGCCCGGTCCCGCCACCGTCGGCGCCGCCTGCTTCCTGCTCGCGGCGTCGGCCCACTCCCTCTCGGACGCACTGGAGGGCGGCCGCGAGCTCCGGCCGTGGGAGCGCACGACCGATCGGGCGGTGTACTGTCACGCCTGCCGACGCTGGCTGACCGCGCGACGGCTGGTCCGGTACGACGGCTCCCCCGAGGACCTCCTCCTGACGGTCGCGTTCGCCGTCCCCGCCGTCCTCACCTTCGACGGGGCCGTCCGCTGGGGCTGTCTCGCGCTGGTCGCCCTCGGCGCCGTCTACACCCTCGTCCGCAAGCGCGTCCCCGCGCTGGTCGAGTCCGTCCACCCGGGGTGATGAACGTCAGTAGCGGGTGAGTAACCGGCGCGCCGATAGGTATGCCCGCTAGTACTTAGGGCTGAACAGCGAGTAGACGTAGCATGGACACGACCGCGGTCGAGCGACCCGACGGCCCCACCCGACGCCGGGGACGGCGCCACCTCCTCTCGACCGCGGTCGTCGGCGGGGTCGTCGTGACCCTCGCCGCCCTCGTCGCTACGGGCCACGTCGCCCTGCCCGACGGCGTCGACCACCGGACGCTCGCCGGCCTGCTGGTCCTCGCGTTCGCCGCCCTCGCCTGCTGGGGGCTCTCCCTGCACGTCGTCCTCGTGACCCTCGGCGCGGGCGTCGGCCCGGTCCGGTCGGTCGGCCTCTCGCTCGCCACGAAGTTCGTGGGCAACGTCGCTCCCTTCGGGCAGGCGGCGGGCGCCCCCATCAGCGGCCTCCTCGTCGCGAGCGCGACGGACCTCGAACTCGAACGCGCGCTCACCGCCGTCGTGACGGTCAACGCCCTCACCAGCATGACCGGTCTCGCCCTCGGCGTCGTCGCCCTCGGGGGCGGCGGCCTCGGCGGGTCACCGACGGCCCGGGTCGCCGCCACGGCACCCATCGTCGTCGGTCTCGGGGTGCTCGCGGTCGCCGGGTGGCGGCGGCGCCATCGGGTCGCCCGGGTCCTCGCGGGCGTCGTCACGCCCCTCGCCGGGGCCGTCGCCCGGGTCCACCCGCGGGCGGACCCGCCGACCCGCGCGGCCGTCGCCGCCCGTATCGAGGGGATGTTCGCGGCCGTCGAGGAGGTCGCCGCGGCCCCCCGCCGCGTGGCGCTGGCCGTCGGCTTCGCCGCCTGCGGACAGTTCCTCACCGCGGCCTGCCTCTGGGTGGCCCTCGACGCCGTCGGGTCGCCCGCCCCCTTCGCGCTCGTCCTCGGGGTCCTCCCGCTGGCGAGCGTGGGGACGCTCGTCCCCTCGCCGGGCGGGACCGCGGGGGTCGAGGCGGCGCTCGTGGGGCTGCTGGTGTCGCTCGCGGGGCTCGCGCTCCCGCTGGTCTCGGCCGCGGTCATCCTCTATCGGATGGCGACGTTCTGGGTGCCGCTACCCGTCTGTGGCGTGGTCGCGGCGGCCTTCGGCGGGCGGGACGTGCTCTCGCTCGTCCGGTAATCGGGAGAACCGTCGTCGCGCTGTATCAACGCGGGGCACTATTTGGTTGATACGGGTACCAGATGGCAGTAAACAGTGTATCACCCGAGAAACAGTACCGAGAGGGGGCAAAAAGGTAATTAGGGATAACAGAGATGCCGTGAATATGGATTCCGATACGATGGGGTGGTTCGACGGGATGCGGGCCGCCATCGGTTCGAGGGCCCCCGGCAGCATCGCCGAACACCTCTACTACGCCTACAGCGGTCTCTGGCTGTCGGTCACCTCCCGCTACCCCCTCGGGACGCACGTCTTCGAGAAGGACTGGGACGTCCTCGTCGTCCTCGACGCCTGCCGGGTCGACGCCATGCGGGAGGTAGCCCCGGAGTACTCGTTCATCGAGAACGTCGAGAGCGTCTGGTCGGTCGGCAGCACCTCCGCCGAGTGGTACATGAACACGTTCGACAGGAGACACAGGGAGGCCCTCGCCGAGACGGCGGTCATCTCCTCGAACCCGAACGCCGAGGCGGTCCTCGTCGACGGGGACTACCCGCCGCGTCACCCGGTGCCGTTCATCAACACCGGGTGGGACCCCGCCTCGGCGGACGACCTCGCGTACCTCGAACTGACGCGCAACCACGACCACCCCTACAACTTCGACGACCCCGCCGACGGTAAGACCTGTCAGGAACCCTCGTACGTCACCGACCGCGCCATCGTCGCGGGCCGGAAGGACTACGAGCGGTTGCTGGTCCACTACTTCCAGCCCCACCGGCCGCTGATCCACGACTACGTCACGAAGGGAACGGAGATGAGTTACATCGAGGACCAGCCGAACCGGGCGGGTCGAGAGGGACTCGCGACCCGCGAGGAGGTGTGGCCGTACTACCTCGACAACCTCCGGCTCGTCCTCGACTCCATCGAAGTGCTCCTGGAGAACACCGACGCGGAGACGGTGGCCATCACGTCCGACCACGCCGAACTCCACGGCGAACTGGGCCAGTGGGGACACATCCAGAGCATCCCCCACCCCGCGCTGAAGAAGGTGCCGTGGGTCGAGACGACGGCGACCGACACCCACAGCAGGGAGCCCGAGGAGTCCTTCCGGGAGGGGGCGAAGCGGGACGTCCGCCAGCAGCTGGCGGACCTCGGCTACCTCTGAGCCGCGAGCGACGCCGCCTCAGACCGACTCGGGGAGCCACCCGCCGTCCACCTCGACGTTCTCGCCGCTGACGTACCCGCTGTCCTCGTCGACGAAGAAGAGCATCGCCTGCTGGAGGTCCTCGAACTGTGCCGGACGGCCCCGTGGCAGGTCGTCGGGGAACTCCTCGGAGTTCTCGACGACGTACGGCGAGACGGCGTTGACGGTGATGCCGTCGTCCTGCGTGTCGGCGGCGAGCATCCGCGTGAACATGAGCACGCCCGTCTTCGCGACGAAGTAGGGGAAGTTCTTCGGCGAGACGAGGCCCTTCTCGGCGGAGGCGTAGCCGATGTTGACGATACGACCCCAGCCGGACTCGCGCATGGGGCCGAGCGCCCGCTTCGAGCAGATGCAGGTGGCGTTGAAGTTCGTCTGCATGACGCCCTCCCACGTCTCCCAGTCGATGTCCGTCCAGTGGGCGGGCGCGAAGTTCCCGACATTGTTGACGAGGACGTCCACGCCCCCGAGTTCGTCCTCGACGGTGTCGAACATCCCCGCGACGTCCTCGGGGTCGGTGACGTCCGCCCCGACGGTCATCGCCGTCCCGCCGTCCTCCCGGACGGTCTCGGCGACGTCCGCGGCCTCGTCGTCGCTCGTGTTGTAGTGGACGGCGACGCTCGCGCCGTGGTCGGCGAGCGACAACAGGAGTTCGCGGCCGACGCCCTTCGCGCTCCCGGTGACGAGCGCGACGCGCCCGTCGAGGTCCGGTTCGAGCATGGGGAGTGCTCGCGCGGTATCGGCTTAGCCCTCGTGGTCAGCGACGCGCTCGCCGCTTCCACTCGCGTTCCTGTCGGCGTTCGGTGATGTGTCGCCGCCCGTCTGCGAGGTCGTCCCGGGCGTCGGCCTCGAAGTCCACGACGCTGGGCAGGAACCCCGACTCGAAGTCCTCCAGGACGTCGTAGCTCCAGCGCTCGCCGCGCTCGCTCCGTTCGGCCACGACGCCCCGCGGGAGCAGGTCGTCGCGCAGGACGTCCGCGAGGTCGTCGTGGCCGGCCTCGCGGAACAGCTCCTCCGCTGCCGCGAGGTGGTCCATCGCGTGTCCGGTGTTGTGATGGAACGAGACGAGGTGGCCGTGGGCGCGCCGGAGCCACTCCACGCCGAGTTCGGCGCGGTGGAGCGCTTCCAGTTCGCCGTCGGTGAGGTGGTCGCCGTCGAAATCCGACATGGTCGTTGATTGGATACGCCGGGGGTTAGGACTATCGCGCGTCGAGCCCGGACGCAGACGATTTACGCGGACCCGAAGTAATGTGTTGATACTTAAGTGCGAGCGGGACGGTCGGTTGGACAATGCCCTACTACGCGGGCGTCGACCTCGGGGCGACGAACGTCCGGGCGGTCGTCGGGGACGGGGAGGGGACGGTTCTCGGACAGTCGGACCGGTCGACCCCGCAGGGACCGACCGGCATCGCGGTGACCGAGGCGGTCCTCGACGTCCTCCGTGCGGCCTGTGAGGACGCCGACATCGCGCCCCACCGCGTGACCGCCGTCGGCATCGCCTCCATCGGCCCGCTCGACCTCACCGAGGGGACCGTCGACGGCCCCGCGAACCTCCCCGACGGCATCGGTCGCATCCCGCTGACCGGCCCCGTCGGGAACCTCGTCGAGTCCGGGGACGTCTACCTGCACAACGACACCAACGCCGGCTGTCTCGGCCAGCGCTTCTTCAGCGACCGCAACCCCGACGACATGGTGTACGTCACCATGTCCAGCGGCGTCGGGGCCGGCGTCGCCGTCGACGGCCACCTGCTCAGCGGGTGGGACGGCAACGCCGGCGAGGTGGGTCACATGATCGTCGACCCCGACGAGCGGATGCCCTGTGGCTGTGGCGGCGCGGGCCACTGGGAGTCGTACTGTTCGGGCAACAACATCCCGCGCTACGCCCGCTACGTCCACGAGCACGGCGACCACCCGACGGACCTCGCGCTCGACGACCCCGACTTCGCCGCGCCCGACGTCTTCCGGGCCGCCCGGGAGGGCGACCCCCTCGCCTCCCGCGTCGTCGAACGCGTCGGCGAGTGGAACACCGTCGCCATCGCCAACGTCGCCCACGCCTACGCGCCCCTCGTCGTCTACCTCGGGGGGGCCGTCGCGCTCAACAACCCCGACCAGATACTCGACCCCATCACGGAGTCGCTCCCCGCCCACCTCACGATGGTCAACGTCCCCGACGTGGAACTCACCACGCTCGGCGACGACGTCGTCGTCCTCGGCGCCCTCGCCAGCGCCATCACCGAGGGCGGCCGGCGGGCGTACTGAACGCACCGGGGCGAGTCGACCACGGTCTGACCGCGGGGGCCGCCGCGCCGACCGCAAGTCATACGCCTCGGGATACCGAGGTGACCGTATGCACGAGCCCCGTGCTAGCCTCTCCCGACGACGCCTCCTCGCGTCGCTCGGCGGGACGCTCGCCCTCCCCGTCCTCTCCGGCGTCACGAGCGCACAGACGGACGAGTACGGCCCCCTCGGTCGCGTCGAGGTCGACGGAACGAAGGAGGTCGTCGTCGACGGCGACACCGCCTACCTCGCGACGACCGATGGGTTCGCCGCCCTCGACATCAGCGACCCCGAATCGCCCGCGGTGCTGGCCGAACGGCGCGACCTCCTGGCGGACCGCGAGGGCGGCCCGCTCCGGATGATATACGACGTCAAGGTCGACGACGGGACCCTCCTCGTCGTCGGCCCCGCCAACGGCATCCAGGACGCCGTCCGCGGCGCGGTGCTGTACGACGTGAGCGACCCCGCCGACCCGGTACGGACGACCGTCTACGAGACCGAGTTCGCCATCCACAACTCGTATCTCGACGGGACGACCGCCTACCTCACCGGCAACGACGGGCGGGGCAACCCGCTCGTCGCGGTGGACGTGGACGCCGGCGAGGAACTGGGCCGCTGGTCGCCCGCCGACGAGAACGAGGCGTGGCTGGACGTCTACCCCGGGTTCCGCACGCTCCACGACGTGTACGTGCAGGACGGCGTCGCCTACCTCCCCTACTGGGACGCCGGCACGTGGATGGTCGACGTGAGCGACCCCGCCTCGATGTCCGAGATCGCGAGGGTGCGCGGCCCCTCGCCGGAGGAACTCGCCGAGCGCGACCGGACGAACGTGTTCGAACCGCCGGGCAACGACCACTACGCCACCGTCGACGAGGACGCATCGCTGCTGGCCATCGGCATGGAGTCGTGGGACTACCGGGACGGCGACGGCAGCGGCGGGCCGAGCGGTATCGACCTCTACGACGTCTCCACGCCCGAGGCCGCCGAGAAGGTGGCGACCATCACCCCGCCGGCGGCCGAGAACGACGACCGACGGGGCGGCGTCTGGACCACCTCCCACAACCTCGATATCGTCGGAGGACGGCTCTACGCCTCGTGGTACCAGGGCGGCGTGCAGGTGTTCGACGTGACCGACCCGTCCGCGCCGGGCCTCCTGCGGGAGTGGGCCGACCCCGACAGCGTGAGTTTCTGGGGCGCCGTCGGCGCGCGCCCCGGCGAGTTCTTCGTCGCCAGTTCGACGGACTACCGCGGGAAGACCGCCGCGCTGTTCACCTTCCCCGACGCGCCGGCCGACGAGCGCTCCACCCTGACCCAGACGCCCACCCCGACGCCGACCCCCACGCCCGCCGGCAACGGGTCGAACGCCACCGACGACACGAACGGGCCCGGCGGGTCCGACACCGCCGTGCCGACGGCCACTCCCGGCAACACGACGGCCGGCGACTCCCCGACCGGCACCTCCTCGGGCGACGGGCCGGGGTTCGGCGTCGTCGCCGGCGTCGCCGGCCTCGGACTGGGCGCGTGGCGCGCCCTCCGGGGCGACGGAGAGTAATCGGACCTACCCGCCGAGGGCGTTCTCGACGGCGCCCGCGACGTCCCGCGCCTTCTCCGCCAGCGGTTCGGGCACCTCGCCGGCGTCCACGGCGGCGTCGAGTTCGTCGTCGTCCACCCGTTCGACGGTCCCGTCGGCGTGTCTCACCACGTCAACGTGGAGGTCCACGTAACGGGCCACCTCCGGGAACAGTTCGACGGGCGTACAGACGTTGACGTACGTCCCGCGCCGCTCGCCGTCGCTTCCCCGATACACCGTTGGGTACCACCAGCGGCCCTCCTGCAGTTTCGTCGTCGCCACGTCGCCCGCCCGCCGCTCGACGCCGAGCGCGTCGTAGGTCCCCCCGGGGCTCATCTCGCGCTCGACGGTGATGCCGCCGTCGGGGTCGTACTCGACCACCTCGCCCCTCCCGAGGACGATGAGCCGACCGTCGGGTTTCCCGTGGCCGAGGGCGACCCGGTCGCCCTCGCGCGGGCCGAACTGCCGGGTGAGCGCGGCGAAGGGGAACTCGTCGCCGGCGTCCCCGCAGACGGCCTCCGCGAAGTCCACGGCGGCGCTGGCCTCGCGGTCGGCGGCCTTGCAGCGGTGGTGGCCACGCATGGTGTGGGCCGCCGCCCGCCGGTGGTCGTCGAGCGCGAAGCGGGACGCCCGGCCGAACCAGACCCACGCCGTCGCCGCCCCGTCGGTGAGGCGCCGCGGCTGGTCGACGTCGTCGGGGAGCGCGCCGTCCACCCGTTCGGCGCGCTCGTTTAGGTCGTCCAGCGTGGCGGCGAGGGCGTCGAGTCCCGCGTCGTCGGCCCGGTCGTCCCAGCGGACGGCCCACCCCTCCCGGGGGTCCGTCGGGAGGACGCTCGCGAGGTCGAGGCTCGTATCCCCCGTCCCCGCGCCCCTGACGAGGCGAGCGAGGCCGTTGCCCACCTCGATGGTCGGGTCACAGAGCGCGTCGTCGTCGTCCCACGGCGGGGCCGCCGAGCGCACCTGTACCCGGATGACGTCGCCGTCCTCGACGTAGTCGTCCACGCGGCCGAACGGGAGGTAGCCCGTCGCGTCCCCCAGGTCGAGGACCGCGCCGCGCCCGCGGGTGCCGGTCACGCGGGCGTCGAAGACGGCTCCGGTGGGTGCCGGGTCCTTCCACGAGAGCGTGTCGATGCCGACGCCCCGAAGGCGGTCGACCACTCGCTCGACCCCTTCGGGGTCGCCCTCGACGCCGACGCCCTGCCGGTCCCGCGTCGTCGCGAGGTGGACGTCGGCGGGTTCGGCCGGGAACGGCTCCCCGAAGCGCTCCCGGATGGGTTCGGAGGCCTGGACGACCGTGTGGTCGCCGTCGACGCCGAGCAGCCGGGTGAGCGCCGTCGTGTAGATGCCCCTGACGCTGACGTTCATAGGTCGTCGGGGTCGGTCGCGAAGCGCACCCGGCCGTCGATGGTCGGCCCGAGGGTGAGCTCGACGGTGCCGTCGGAGAGCGGCCGCCCGCCCTCGACGGGGACGCCCCACGAGTCGAACTTGAGGTAGCCGCGGATGTCGGCGGCGTGCGTGTAGCAGTCGAGGTGGTCGACCGTGTGTTCCTGGGGTCCGCCGGCGCCGTGTGCCCGGTCCATGTCCGAGTACACCGTCCCGCCCTCCCGGTCGGCGAAGAACTCGACGAGGGCGTCCGCGTCGGCCCGCGTGTGTTCTTTCACCAGTTCGTCGGCCTCGCGCAACCGCTCGTCCGAGAGACCGACCTCGCGGAGGGCGGCCTGCGTCCGCTGGTCGAAGTGCATGGCGGCGCTTGGTGTGGGGACGTCGAAAAGCCCACGGTACGGCCGACGCTCCCGCTCAGGCGGGGTACCGGTCGTGCCACGGACGCCGGCGCTCGATGGCCGCGCTGGCCGCGACGACGAGGTCGTCGTCGAAGCGCCCGGCCGCCACCTGCATCCCGACGGGCAGACCGTCGACGAACCCCGCGGGCACCGACGCGGCGGGGTGTCCCGAGAGGTTGTACGGCTGGGTGAGCACCCACCCGCGGTACGGTTCGACCGCCGTCCCGTCGACCCGCTCCGGTTCCTCGCCGTGGGGGAACGGGAGGACGCCCATCGTCGCCGTCGCGAGGAGGTCGTACTCCGCGAAGCAGTCCTGCAGGCCGTCGAACACCCGCGAACGGACCACGTCGGCCCGCGTGTACTCCCGGGTCGTCGGCGTCTCGGCGTCCAGCACGAGGTCTACGAGGTACGGGCGGAGTCGGTCGCGGTCCCCGCCGCGGGGGTCGAACCCCTCCGATTCGAGGGTGTCGAGGAGGGCCTGCCAGCGCACCGTCGCCATCGTGTAGTAGGCGTCCAGTATCTCGCCGTGGTCCGCGCCGAGGTCCGGGTCGACCTCCTCGACGGTCGCGCCGGCCTGCTCGAGGGCGCCGACGGCGTCGTCGCAGACCTCCCGGACGGCGGGTTCGACGGGGAAGACGCCCATGTCCGGGCTGTAGGCCACCCGCAGGTCGTCGACGGGGCGGTCGACTGCCCCGCGGTAGTCGGCTTCGACGGGAACGGAGTGGGGGTCTCGGGGGTGGACGCCGGCCATGACGTCGAGCGAGAGGGCGGCGTCCTCGACGGTACGGGCCAGCGGCCCCTTGTGCGAGAAGGGGGTGTGGCCGGCGAAGGCGTCCGGTCGACCGACGTTCGGGACGACTCCGTAGGTCGGTTTGAGGCCGTAGACGCCACAGCAGCTCGCGGGGATGCGGACCGACCCGCCGGCGTCGGACCCCGGTGCGAGCGGGACCAGCGAGTCGCCGAGCGCGGCGGCGGCCCCGCCCGAGGACCCGCCGGCGGTCCGGTCGGGGTCGAACGGCGACCCGGTGGTTCCGGCGACGCGGTTCTCCGTCGTCGTCCCGAGGCCGAACTCCGGGGTGTTGGTCTTCCCGACGACGACGGCCCCGGCCTCACGGAGGCGGGCGACGTACGGAGAGTCCCCCTCCGCCACGCGGTCCTCGAACAGCAGCGACCCCGAGGTGGTCCGCACGCCGGCGACGTCGTCGAGGTCCTTGACCGCGACGGGGACGCCGTGGAGCGGTCCCAGCGGATCGCCCGACTCGACGGCCGCCGCCGCCTCCATCGCCGCCTCGCGCGCCCGGGCGTCGGTGACGGTGACGAAGGCGTTCGTCCGGTCGGCACGCTCCTCGATGCGGTCGAGGTGCGCCCCGACCACCTCGACGGGCGAGCACTCGCCGTCCCTGACCCGGCGGGCGATGCCGGC
>CAYYSW010000059.1:10042-11755 GCA_964474395.1 uncultured Halobacteriales archaeon | reverse complement strand
ACCGCCGTCACCCCCTTCCTCCTCAAGGACCGCGCGGTGACCGACTACGCGCGGAAGCGACTGGAGACCATCTATCCGAGCGCGAGCCGGTCGCGCATCGAGGAGGTCCGGGCGTTCGCCGAGGCGGCGGTCGCGCGCGAGCCGGACCCGGCGGTGGTCGACGCCCTGCGCGGTGTCGCGCCGCTCTCGACGCCCACCGGCCTGCGGGTCAGGGACCGCTGTCTCGCGACGAGCGACGCCGAGACGTTCGCCGCCGCACAGGAGGCGTTCCCGGAGCTGAGCGTCGAGCTCGTCGAGGACGGCCGCGACCTCGCGGAGCTCGCCCGGGGGTACGCGACGGTGGTCGCGCTCGACGAGACGTTCGCCGGCCTCGACATCAAGGGGGACGTCCGCGTCATCCCCGACGCCGAGGACCGACTGGAGGAGGTCGTCCCCGAGCGCCTGCTGCGCTTCTTCACCGACAATCGCTCGCGCCTCGAAGCCGCGGCCGACGTCCACGAGGCGGCCGACCTGGAGGCGCCCTGCGACCTCGATAGCCTCCGGAGCGGGCTCGACCGGCTGGACGAGGACGGGACGGTGAGAGGCGACGAGGAGCTCGTCCGCCTGACGAACGCCGTCGACGACATCGACGCGGCCGTCTCGACGGCCGAGAGCGTCGCCAATGACCGCCTCCGGGAGGCCATTCAGGAGCGCGACGTGACAATCGAGGGTGCGGACCTGCTGTCGCTCGTCGAGCAGGGCGCGCGCGTCGACACCCTGCTTGACCGCGAACTGTCCGACGAGTTCGAGGAGGCCATCGAGGCCGCGCGCTCGCATCTCGTGGACGCCCTCTCGTTGCGCGACCACGCCGACCTCGCGGAGCAGGCGTTCTCGGAGGACCCCTCGTTCCCCGTCGAGCACGAGGGACAGGCCGTGAGCCGCCTGCGGACGGAGCTCGCCGCCGAGCGCGACCGGCGCGCCTCGCGGCTGAAAGCCGACCTCGCATCGGACCTCGCGTCGCTGCGCGACCCCGTCGAGGACCTCGTCCGCGCCGCCCTCGAACTGGACGTCGAACTGGCCGTCTCGCGGTTCGCCCGCGACTTCGAGTGCGTGGTTCCCGAGTTCGGCGAACCGGGGACGGGCATCGACATCGAGGGCGGTCGCTCGCCGTTGCTCGACGTCGGCTTCGACGCCGTCGATCCCGTGGACTACCGCGTCGGGGGCGTGGCGTTGCTCTCGGGGGTGAACTCCGGCGGGAAGACGTCGACCATCGACCTCGTGGGGCTGACGGTCGTCCTCGCGCAGATGGGACTCCCGGTGCCCGCAGAGCGGGTGCGACTGGAGCGCTTCGACGCGCTCCACTACCAGGCCAAGAGCCAGGGAACCCTGGACGCGGGGGCGTTCGAGGCGACCCTCCGGGAGTTCGGCGGCCTCGTGACCGGTCCCGGGAACCGGCTGGTGCTCGTCGACGAACTGGAGAGCATCACGGAACCCGGTGCGAGCGCCCGCATCATCGCGGGCATCCTCGAGGCGCTCCACGAACAGGGCGCCACGGCGGTGTTCGTCTCCCACCTCGCCGGCGAGATACGCGACGCGACGGGCTTCGACGTGCAGGTGGACGGCATCGAGGCGGTGGGGCTGGTCGACGGCGAACTGCGCGTCGAGCGCTCGCCCGTGAAAGGACGGCTCGCCCGCTCGACGCCCGAGCTCATCGTCGAGAAGCTCGCGGAGAGC
>CAYYSW010000059.1:0-10032 GCA_964474395.1 uncultured Halobacteriales archaeon | reverse complement strand
ACAACGATTTCTACCGCCGATTGCTGGCGAAGTTCGAGAGCGACGGCTGAACGGCGCTCGCTGCGAATCCCACAGGGGTGTCGATCTGTCAGACGAGGGTACGCCGAACGCTTATGTGGTCTGCGGAGCGAGGTGAAAGTGATGGCCGACGACGAGATGCTGTCGTGGGACGAGTCCGTCTTCCGCGACGAGCACGTCTTCGAGATCGACTACCTCCCCGAGACGTTCCGTCACCGCGACGAGCAGATGCAGAGCCTGAAGTACGCGCTGCGGCCGGCGGTCAGGGGGTCGCGGCCGCTCAACGTGATGGCCCGCGGCCCGCCGGGGACGGGAAAGACGACGGCGGTCCAGAAGCTCTTCGGCGAGCTCCGGGCCGTCTCGGACGTGAACGTCGCGCGGGTGAACTGTCAGGTCGATTCGACCCGGTACGCCGTGTTCTCCCGGCTGTTCGAGGAGATGTTCGAGTACGAACCGCCCACGAGCGGCATCTCGTTCAAGAAGCTCTTCGGACAGATAACCGACCGCCTGGTCGAGGACGACGAGGTGCTGGTGGTGGCGCTCGACGACGTCAACTACCTGTTCTACGAGGGGGAGGCCTCCGATACCCTCTACTCGCTGTTGCGCGCACACGAGGCCCACTCGGGGGCGAAGATCGGCGTCATCCTCATTTCCTCGGATCTGAACCTCGACATCGTCGAGGAACTGGACACGCGCGTCCAGTCCGTCTTCCGCCCCGAGGAGGTGTACTTCCCCCGGTACGACGAACCCGAGATCGCGGATATCCTCCGCGAACGCGTCGAGCGCGGGTTCCACGAGAACGTCGCCGCGCCCGACGTGGTCGAGCGAGTCGCCGAGCTCACCGCCGAGACAGGCGGCGACCTCCGGGTGGGCATCGACCTGCTCCGGCGGGCGGGGCTGACCGCCGAGATGCGCGCCTCGCGGACCGTCGAGCTACAGGACGTCGAGTCGGCCTACGACAAGTCGAAGTACGTCCACCTCTCGCGGCACCTGCAGGGCCTCTCGGACTCGGAGATCGCCCTGGTGCGCGTCATCGCCGAACACGACGGCGAGCGCGCCGGCGAGGTCTACGAGGCCTTCGAGGCCGAGACGGGACTCGGCTACACCCGCTACTCGGAGCTCATCAACAAGCTGGACCAGCTGGGACTCATCGAGGCCACCTACACCAGCGTCGAGGGGCGGGGACGCTCGCGGGAGCTCTCGCTGGCGTACGACGCCTCCGCCGTCCTCGAACGGCTCGACTAGGGCGAACAGGCGGCACCGTCGCTCTGTCACGGAACGCGTGGCGCCGCACACCCGCGGGCGCGTCCCGGCGTCTCTCACCGCACGCTGGAGGCTGGTCCCGGTCTCGTACATGAACTCTCGGGGCGACCGGGCCGTCGCGGGCCGAACTCAGAACCCGCTCACCGAGGGACCGCCCGCGTCCGCGAACGCCTGCTGGAGCACCTCGCTCAGCGCCGGGTGGACGTGGATGGCCTCCGCGAAGTGGTCCGCGTCGGCGCCCGCCGAGACCGCCGTCGTCACCTCGTGGATGAGCGTCGAAGCCTGCGGGCCGACGACGTGGCAGCCGAGCACCCCCCGGTCGGGACCGACGAGGATCTTCACGAGGCCGTCCTCGGCGTCGAGTGCGGTCCCCATCGCGGTGTCCGTGAACTCCGTCGTGCCGACCTCGTAGTCCTGGCCCGCCTCGTCCAGTTCGGACTCCGTCCGCCCGCAACTGGCGACCTGTGGCGAGGCGAACACGGCGTGGGCCATGCCGGGGTACTCGACGGCGCGGTGTTCCCCGTGGACGGCGTTGGCGATGGCGTACTCGGCCTCCTTGTCGCCCGAGTGCTTGAACATGTAGTTGCCCGCGATGTCGCCGATGGCCCAGACCCCCGTGACCGAGGTCTCGAGGTAGTCGTCGGTCTCGACGAACCCATTATCGTCGGTGTCGAGACCCGCCGCCTCGACGTTCCAGCGGTCGGAGTTGGGCCGACGGCCGGTCGCGAGCAACACCTCGTCGCCGGTGACGGACAGCTCGTCGCCGTCTTCGCTCTCGGCGCTGACGGTGACACCGCCCTCGTCTGTCGGCTCGAGCGCGGTCGCGCGGTAGCCCAGATGGAGGTCGAGGCGGTCACTCACGGCCTCGGTGAACCGCTCGGCGATAACCTCGTCCTCGCGTTCGAGGAGCGTAAGAGCGGACCCGACGACGGTCACGTCCGCGCCCATCCCCTCGTAGAAGTGGCCCAGCTCGGCGGCGATGTACCCCCCGCCGACGACGACGAGGTGGTCGGGGCGCTCGTCGAGGGAGAGCGCCTCGTCGCTCGTGAGGTACTCCACCTCGTCGGTCCCGTCGATGCTGTCGGGGACCATCGGGCGGGAGCCCCCCGCGAGGACGACTCGCTCCGCGGTGATGCGTTCCGTGTCCGCCCCCTCCTCGTCCCCGTCGCCGCTCTCGCTTCCGCCGGGACCCACCTCGACGGTTCGCTCGTCGACGAACCGGCCGGTTCGCTGGTAGAAGGTGACGTCGTCGTGCTCGCGGGCGTTCTCGGCCTTCTCCGCCGCGGCGTCCGCCATCATCCCGTTGACCTCCTCGGTGATGCCGGCGAAGTCGACGTCCTCGACGGTCGCCTCGATGCCCCGCGAGGGTGCCCCCCGGACCGTCTCGACGATGTCGGCGCGGTGAATCAGCTGTTTCGAGGGGTTGCAGCCCCGGTTGAGGCAAGTACCCCCGAGTGGCCCCTCCTCGACGAGTGCGACGTCGAGGCCGGCGTCGGCAGCTTCCGCGGCAACGATGTTCCCAGTGCCACCGCCCAGTACGATGAGGTCGAACTCCTCCATGGGAGGAGCCGACGGCTGGCGGACCGAAAAAATCCCACCGCCGGTCTCGCCGGCCACCCTCCCCTCACCACGGTTCGTCCTTCAGGCCGAGGAGGTAGGCGACGCCGTTCGTCCCGACGTGGAGCGCCGGCGTCACCACGAGGACCGTCGCGACGGCCTTCCGGGTGAAGGTACGGGCGAACCAGCAGGGGGCGGCGAGCGAGGCGGCCCAGAGCGCCCCCGCGACGAAGTCCAACTGGTCGAGGCCGGGGACCATCGCGCCGCGCTCGCGTCCGGTCCGGCGTTTGAGGAACGAGGCGACGATGTCGCCGAGCATGGCCCCCGCGGGGAGGGCGAGTGCCGCTCGGAGGGGAAAGCGGGGCAGCGAGCAGTCGAACCGGCCCTCCACTCGCGGCGCGAGACGGTTGAGTGCGCCGGCCAGCGAGGCGCCAGCGAGGACGCCGGCGGCGGTGCCCTGCCACGTCTTCCCGTCGCCGAGGAGCCGGCGGCCGTTGAGCGTCCGACCGGCGTCGATGGGCGGGCCGCCGCCGAAGAGGACCGCGGCGTTGTTCGGGACGTACGCGGGCAACATCGCCCAGAACGCGGCGACGAGGGTGCGCAACATACCTGCGTGCTCACCCGGGGCACAGTAAACCCTGCCGGAGACGGCCCGGGGGGAGGTGAGACGGGAACCCGCATCGCGGGCGGGGCTTCCGGGCGACGAAGAGGAGCAATCAAGTGTCGTCCGGCAGTATTTGCGGGCATGATACCGCCGGTCGCGAACAAGTTCGTCGCGGGCGAGAGCCCCGCGGAGGTGCTCGAACACGCCCGCCAGTTGCGCGGGCAGGGCGTCGGGAGCATCATCAACCTGCTCGGGGAACACTACCACGACCCCGACCCGGCCGCCGAGGACGCCGCCGCCTACCGGCAGCTCGTCCGAGACATCAGCGGGACCGGCCTCGGGGCCTGCATCTCGGTCAAGCCCTCGCAGGTCGGTCTCGGGGTGGACGAGGACACCCTCCACGACAACATGGCCGGTATCGTCGACGTCGCCCGTGAGTCGGGGGTCCGGGTGTGGATGGACATGGAGGACCCCGACACGGTGGACGCGACCCTCGACACCTACGAGGCGCTGAACCGAGAGTATCCTCGGATGGGCCTGTGCGTGCAGGCGAACCTCGAACGGACCCGCGAGGACCTCGAACGCCTGACGGCCCTCCCCGGAAAGGTGCGGCTGGTCAAGGGCGCCTACGAACCGCCGACGGGGGAGGGCTACCGGGAGCGAAAGCGGGTCAACGAGGCCTACCGGGACTGTCTGGACTATCTCTTTCGGGAGCACGATGGCGGGGTGGCGGTGGGGAGCCACGACCCCGAGATGATACAGCACGCCATCGACCTCCACCGCGAGTTGGGTACGGACTTCGAGATACAGATGCTGATGGGCGTCCGCGAGGACGCCCAGGTCGACCTGGCCAGGGAGTACGACGTCTACCAGTACGTCCCCTACGGCGGGAGGTGGCTGTCGTACTTCTCGCGGCGGGTCATGGAGCGAAAGGAGAACCTGACGTTCGCGCTGCGGGCGGTGGCGGGCGTCTGAGTCGCCGGTCGGTCAACCCCTGTCAGTGGTACCGTCGGCGCGAACCGGGTCGCCGGCGCCCGACTCCTCGGTGACGTCGATGGGGATGCCGCTGCCCTTGTTGTCGCCGAATCCGGCCGAGAGGATACGCGTGAGGGCGTCCTCGACGGTCTCGTCGGTCGCGGTGTAGTCCTCGGGTTCGACCTCGATGACGAACCCGGTGGTGATGTTCGGTGCGGTGGGGAGAAAGAGGACGTCGCGGCCGTCGTCGGTTACCTTGCCGGTCTTGAACGCCGTCATCCGCAGGCCGTTCCA
This sequence comes from uncultured Halobacteriales archaeon, assembly GCA_964474395.1. GTDB lineage: Archaea > Halobacteriota > Halobacteria > Halobacteriales > Haloarculaceae > Halomarina. The sequence goes on along the minus strand of CAYYSW010000059.1, from coordinate 5,321 downwards.
CGTGTCGAGTTTCACCGGCGTCTGGAGGTCCTCGGGGCCGGCGACGGCCGTCTCGACGGCCATCTTCGAGGCGTTGTAGACGACGCGGAGCCCCGGCAGGCGGTTCATCGTCCCGTCGATGCCGCTCTCGACGACGTCCCCGAAGGCCGTCCGCATCAGGTAGCCGACCGAGAGGACGAGGAGGACGAAGACGGCGAGGAGGAGGCCGACCTCGACGATGGGTGCGTAGACGGGGACGGCGACGTCCGGCGCGTCCCGGTCCCATATTTCGATGATACCGAGGCTGTAGAGTTTGTCGAACAGCCACCACAGGATGTAGAGCGTGACGAGGATGGGACCGAGGACGATGAGCCCGCTGGCGAAGTCGCGTTTCCAGGTGCCGGAGGGGGCCATTGGAGGGGTCAAAACGCTAGCGCGTAATCAGCTTTCGCAATACGGCCGCCGTTCGCAGGACGGTCGTTACCGGTTGGATTCGAGGTCGACGGCGTCGCCGAGCGGTGTCGCGAGCCAGGCGTCGTCACGGCAGAGTTCGGCGATGACGAGTCGCTCGTCGGGACCGTCGACGGCGGCCATCACCTCGCACTCCGATTCGGTACCCGCTGCCGCGGCCGGGTCAGGGGCCATACTGTGATAGTATCTAACACCCACGCATAAACGTGTCGGAACGTACGGACTGTTCCCGGGCCGATTGGTGAAACGGCTGTTTCACCGAACCATGACTATTAACTGATGGAGACCTAGATACTGGTGTGTGTGGACGCATGTCACGAAATGGCGATAGAGAAATCAACGAACAGCGGTCTGTCGGGGTCGTTAGTGGTACAACGGCAGATTTATCAATTGCAATAGAAAAGGGAGGGTTGGAATGACAGACAGTAGCGGACAATCACGGCGTCGGTTCCTGCAGGCGACCGGAGGGGCGGCAGCGGCCGCGGCTCTGGCCGGCTGTCTCGGGTTCGGCGGCGACGGTGGCGACGGCAGCGGTGGCGACGGCAGCGGCGGTAACGGGTCCGGGGGCGGCAACGGGTCCGGGGGCGGCAACGACGGCGAGCCCCAGCAAGGCGGGACCTACCGGAAGCTCAACTCGACGATCACCACGTTCGACCCCGTGGCGGCGGGCGACACCGCATCCGGACAGGTCGTCCAGCAGGTCTTCGACGGCCTGATGAACTACCCGAACGCGGAGACGAGCGTCACCGAGTTGCTCGCGAAGGGCTACGAGCGCAGCGACGACTTCACGCAGTACACGTTCACGCTCAAGGACGCGACGTTCCACAACGGTGATAAAGTCACCGCACAGGACTTCGCGTACTCTTTCGAGCGCCTCGCGCGGTCCCCCCACTCCGTCCGCTCGTACTTCATCCTCGACTCGCTGGGCGTCACCCACGAGACCGACGGCGACGGCAACTACGCCCCCAACTCGATGGGCGTCGAGGCGCAAGACGAGTCCACGCTCGTCATCAACCTCGAGGAGCCGTTCGCCCACTCCCTCCAGATGCTCGCGTACTCGTCGTTCGCGGCTCAGCCCGAGGGGTCGGTCGCCGGCGGCATCGAGAACGAGACGACCGAGAACGGCGACCCGAGCCAGGAGTACACGACCTGGGCGCAGACCAGCCCGGTCGGCGCCGGGCCGTTCAAGTTCGTCAGCTGGGAGAAAGGTACGTCCGTCGACGCCGAGCGCTTCGAGGACTACCACGGCCAGGTCCCCTACGTCGAGGCCGTCCACTGGCAGGTCATCGAGGACGACGAGGCGGCCTTCCAGTACGCGATGGAGAAGAACGTCGACACGTTCGGCATCCCCACCGCGAAGTACACCCCGAGCAAGGTCAAGAACACCTCGAAGGACGAGAAGGGCCGAACCGTCGGCGAGTACGGTCCGCTGCAGGCCAACAACGAGACCGTCGAGTACCTGAAGGTGCCCGAGGTCTCGACGTTCTACTTCGCGTTCAACACCGCGAAGGTGCCGAAGCCGGTCCGGCAGGCCGTCGCGTACGTCACCGACCAGTCGAGCCTGTCGACCAACGTGTTCAAGGACCGCCAGCAGCCCGCCTACCACCTCACCCCGCCGCTGATCTACCCCGGCGCGAACCCGGGCCAGGAGTACGACTCGCACGTCAGCGACGCGTACCCCTACGGCCAGGAGTCCCAGATCGACGAGGCGACCCGCGTGATGGAGGAGGCCGGCTACGGCGAGAACAACCGGTTCAAGCTCAACTTCACGCACTACCAGTCGCAGGCCTGGAGCGAAATCGCACAGATCCTCCAGCAGCAGCTGGGTGCGGCCTACATCGACCTGAGCATCGAGCAGGCGCAGTTCGCGACGCTGCTCGAACGCGGCCAGAAGGGCGACCTCGAGGCGTACACCCTCGGCTGGATCGCCGACTGGCCGGCGCCGGACAACTTCCTGCAGCTCATCTACCCGCCGAACACCTACACCGGCGAGACCGGTGTGCTGACGTACACAAACTGGGGTCGCGACGAGGAGACCGAGGCCTCCCAGAAGGCCCGCGAGGCCTGGGAGACCATCAAGAACAACCCTCAGCCCACCGACGAGGCCGAACAGGCCCGCAACGAGGCGTACATCAAGATGGAGGAGGCCAACTGGGAGGACGTCGTCCTCGTCAACGCCTTCCACGGCGCCACCGAGCGCTTCATGTACCGCTACATGCACGCGCCGAAGTTCGGCGCGATGGGCCCGTCCCGCCAGAAGTACAACACCTTCTGGAAGGAACAGGAGGGTCGCGGCACGCCGAGCGGCACGCCGCCGGCCTCCAACGGTTCGAACAGCAGTTAGGGGGTTCGGCCGACGAATGGCCGTTTTTTGAGCGTATCGTGCGCGTGTTCCGCAGAGCGGGATACGAAAGTGATAATTGCCGCAACGGAAAAAAGAGCGACAAGCCTACCATGATATCCACGTACAGCGACGACGCACCCCACGCCACGCGGGTCCGTCGGCAGCCCGACGGGGGTGAGCAATGAGTCGCTGGAGTTACTTCCTCCGGCGGCTGGTGCTCGCGATTCCCGTCCTGCTGTTCTCGATGTCCATCGCGTTTCTCATCATCCGCGTCGGGCCGACGGACCCGGTGTCGGCCATCGTGGGGACGCAGAACGACCCACAGTACCGCCTCGCAGTCGCAAAGAGCATCGGCATCGTCGACGCGCAGGGTAACCCCATCCCCCTCTGGCAGCAGTACATCGACTTCATGACGAACCTGCTGACGTTCGACCTCGGCCAGTCGTGGGTGGTCAGCAGCGGGACGTCCGTCGACGAGCTCATCGCCAGTCGCGCCCCGCGGACGGTGTGGCTCGGTTTCTGGTCGGTGCTCGTCGCCATCCTCGTCGGCATCCCGCTCGGCTTCTACGCGGGACTCAATCCCAACACCTTCTCGGACTACACCGCCTCCTTCGGCGGTATCGTCTGGCGGGCGATGCCCAACTTCTGGATCGGCATCATCCTCATCGCCCTGCTCGTCCAGTCCAACCGGCTGACGGGCGGCGCCTTCGACTGGACGACGTGGCTCGGTATCAACGTCAACGTCGTCACCGCGCCGCCGCTGAGCGGGATGTCCGTCCCGGAGAACTTCATCCGCGCGGTGAAGTGGATACTCCCTGCCGCCCTCGTGCTGGGGTCGGCCTCGATGGGCAACGAGATGCGCATCGGACGGACCGCCATCCTGGAGACCATCAACTCGAACTACGTGGAGACGGCGCGGGCGAAGGGGCTCCCCGAGCGCGTCATCGTCTGGAAGCACGTCTTCCGGAACGCGCTCATCCCGCTGGTGCCCATCATCACCGCAGAGGCGTTCATCCTCATCGGCGGCGCGGTCATCGTCGAGTCCATCTTCGCCATCAACGGCATCGGGCTGTTGTTCTTCGACGCGGCGCTACAGGGCGACCTCCCGCTCGCCGGGTCGCTCATCTTCATCTTCGTGCTGTTCACGCTGGCCGTGAACATCCTCCAGGACTTCCTGTACACCCTCATCGACCCCCGAATCGGGTACGAGTAACAATGAGCGAACGACATCACCCCGACGAAGTACCGCTCCGCCAGCGTATCCAGGCGAACCCGCGACCCGCCCTCGTGTGGGCCGTCGGGTTCGCGCTGTTGCTCCTGGCCGAGTTCGGCGCGATAGCGACCGTGTTCGTCGACCTCGTGACGCTCGCGGCGAGCGTGGTCGTCAACGTCGCCCACCTCGTCACCAGCCCGGTGCTCCCGGAGTTCGGGGCCGCGGTCAGCGGCTTCCTCCTGAGCGTCCGCGAGGTCATGCAGTCGCTGCCGACGCTGCTCTCGCGCGAGGTCGTCCCCAACCAGGGCCACCAGGTGAGCGGCGGCGGGTGGGAGGGGACCTTCCTCGGCCTGCCCCCCGCCATCGCGTGGGGCATCCGCGTGGCCCTCGTCTACGCCTACCTGTTCCTGTTGCTCTACTGGCTCTGGTACGGCTACCGGGTGTTCGTCGAGCACTACCGTCACGCGGACTGGACGCCGCGCGACGACGTCGTCCGCCGCCTGCGCAACCACCGCTGGGGGCAGTTCGGCCTCGTCGTCGTCGTCCTGTTCGTCGGCCTCGCGCTGTTCGCGCCGACCGTCTCGCCGACCACCTACGAGTCGGACGTCCTCCAGCCCTACCAGAACCAGGTGGAGTACTTCGACGAGGAGTCCGGCGAGGTCCGGGAGATAACCGTCGGGCAGGCGAACCTCGAGTCGTCCTCGCGGGGCGGGTCCAACCCCGAGTTCAACACCGGGCCGATGGAGTACGACGACTTCGGGCGGTTCCACCCCTTCGGCACGCTCCCGAACCCGGGGGGTGACCTCTTTACCTTCATGGCCTACGGGGCGCGCGTCTCGCTGTTCATCGGCATCACGGCCATCGCCATCAGCGGCTTCCTCGCCGCGTCGTTCGGCCTCCTGACTGCCTACTACAAGGGGCTGGCCGACCTCGCGGTGGTGGTCGTCAGCGACTCCATCCAAGCCATCCCGGCCATCCTCCTGCTCATCCTGATGTCGGTCGTCTTCCGCGACCACTGGATCGCCCAGTTCTACAACGGCGGGTTGCTCATCGCGCTCGTCTTCGGGGCCATCGGCTGGCCGGCGCTGTGGCGCGCCGTCCGTGGCCCCGCCTTCCAGGTGTCCGAACAGGAGTGGGTCGACGCGGCCCGCTCCTACGGCCAGCGTGCCGACCGGACGATGCGCAAGCACATGCTGCCGTACATCCTCGGCTACCTGCTCGTCTACGGGTCGCTGACCATCGGCGGCATCATCATCACGACCTCGGCGCTGTCGTTCCTCGGCATCGGCATCAACCCGCCGACCCCCGAGTGGG